>CAZKWM010000239.1:0-3046 GCA_964556405.1 uncultured Methanotrichaceae archaeon
GAAGTGGTGAGGTCCCTCCTGACCATGGAAGAGGCCATACCTACGGTGGAGAAAGAACGCTTTTAGAGATCAGGGCAGGGGATTGGCCCAGATGCCTACCAAGTCCTACCTCTACTTCCCCAAATACGACGGCGACCTCAGGACCAGGCCAGCATACAGGGAGGGCATATACTCAGCATGGGTGAAGATAGTAAACGTCCATACCAAAAATCCATCCAGAGGACTGCCTACGGTCATGGCCCACTTCATCTTCAAACTATCCTGAGACTGGGGTGCCCATCGCTGTCATGGGGGCGCGGGACCCACCTCACCAGCATGAGGACCAGGGCCACAGGAGCTTTAGCTGCCAAATATCTTGCCAAACGTGATTTCAAAGTTATAGGCATGGTGGGAGCCGGGACTCTGGCCAGGACCCAGCTTCTGGGTCTCGCCAGCTCCAGGGTCTTTAAGATAGAACAGGTCAACGTTGCCGATAGATCCCTGGACAGCATCAGAGCCTTTATCAGAGATTGTAAAACATCCCTAGATTGCGATTATCCATCCGACCACCGAGGTAAAGGAGGCCTGTGGCTGCAACATCCTGGTCATCACCACTCCATCGCGAAGCCCCGTGATCAAGGATGCCTGGATAAAACAGGGAACCCACATCAACGCCATAGGCGCCGATGCCAAGAATAAGCAGGAGCTGGAAACTTCTCTTACTAAAAAGGCTAAGGTGGTCGTGGATGACATAACCCAGTCCTCCCACTCGGAGGAGATCTACGTCCCCATCTCCGAGGGCAGCTTCCCGCCTGGGGAGGTGTATGCCCAGTAGGGGGATCTGGTGACAGGAAAAGTCCCCGGAAGAACGAGCCCTGAGGAGGTCCCCATCTTCGATTCCATGGGCCTCGCCACCCAGGACGTGGCTATACTGGATCTGCGGCATACAGAAAGGCCCTGGATTTAGGCATGGGGACAAGGCTGAAGTCCCTTTGATAGGCGGACTGAAAGCTCAATCTGCTTGAACCATGCTGCGGGTTTTTTGATAACTTACGGAAGTATATTACAATGGCAGCTTTGAGACGACTCCAGAGATTTGAACAATGCCTGAGCCAATATCCGGTGTGGATCGAGGGGATGGGAATCATCCGGCAGCAATATATGTTATAGGCAAGCGTACATACCGATGTCATGTATGCGATCATCGCCTGCGGCGTATTCAAGGATGAGTTAGAGAGTATTTCAAAAGACCTGGGCTTCTCCTTCGAGGTTCACTACCTTGGGGCCGGTCTCCACGTGGACTTCGATAAGATCAAGAAGGCTCTGGTGACGGAGCTGGAGAATTGCAAGGACTACGAGGGCATCATAGTGCTCTATGGAGAGTGTCACCCCAAGATCAGGGAGATTCTGGCCCCCTACAAGGCGGCTCTCATAGATTGCCAGAACTGCGTGGACGCCTTCATCACCAGGAAAGACATGGAGAAAAGGGCGAGCTGTGGCCTCTTCTTCTATCTATCCCCTGGGTGGGCAAAGGCCTGGAGGGAGATCTTCGACGCCCTGGGCTGGTCCCAAGAGGAGGCCAGGCTCCAGTTAGGCGCCTTCAAAGGGGCTTTCTTCCTAGACACCCTGGGAAACGCCTTGGATTACGAGCAGAACCTCCTAGAGTTCTTCGATTACACCCTTCTGTCCATTGAGGTGGTCCCAGTGGACCTTGACCACTTTAAGTCCCTGATCATCAGGGCCAAGAATGAGATGGAGGGTTAAAAATGGACGAGCTTGACGATATTAGAAAGAAAAAGATGGCGGAGTTGACCAAGAGGATGAGCGAACCCAGTATTCAGTACCCTAACAAGCCTGTAGAAGTTACGGACAGCACCGTGGATGCCTCTGTGGCCCAGTACCCTCTCTTTGTCCTGGACTGCTGGGCTCAGTGGTGCGGACCATGCCGGGCTGTGGCCCCAATCATAGAGGAGCTGGCCAAAGAGATGAGCGGCAAAGTGGTCTTCGGCAAGCTGAACGTCGACGACAACATGGAGACCGCTAATAAATACAGAATCTCGGCCATACCTAGCATGCTGGTCTTTAAAGGGGGAAAGCTCGCCGATAAAATCATAGGAGCCTATCCAAAGGATGCCCTGAGGGCGAAGATTCAAAGATACCTCTGATGCCCGGGCATCTAAGACCTTTTTTCTGAGACCTTTTTCGATTGCTTTTATTGCTGCCTTAAATAGTAACTCTCATGGAGGGTAATTCTCAAGGCCTGCTCGAATAAATCAGATCTAAATGAATTATCCCCCTCTAAATATGCGTTAAATGAACTATATATAGTTCCAGCCCGTTAGTTCCTGGAAAATTAAAGGGCATCAACGAAAATGATGAAATTCTATGAAGTTACATGATTATATCAGGCCTGGCGCTGATAACAGCCATCACATCTCTGGCATCCTCCACTCAGACCTCGGTGGGCCCTATTAACGTCTCCTTTGATCTGAAGGCCTCAACAGAGCCTACAGTTGTCACCAATATCAACAGCAGCACCGATTCTGTCTACAACGCCGTAAGCATTATGCTAAAATGCTAAACAATAAAACCGTGGCATCGGTAGGCATAGTCAGCTATAAAGGCTGGCAAGATGACGGCTTCCCAGATACCGGGATCAGGAAGGCCCTCATTAACATCCTGGTGGAGACCGGAGAGATCCAGGACCCCCTCCTTACAGATAGGACCATAGATGGCAACCGCTCATTAGTTCAATCTTACTTGGGCGCCCCCAGCTCAACTCCAATGTCACCGTAGCCTCTTCCTGGAATATTACATCTCTTAGTAAATATATAAATTTTTCTTATTTTTCTTTTATCAGCCACCATTCGTTCTCTAGGATAGTCCCCAGTTTTTATCCTCAGCTACTCCAATCGTATAAAATTCCTGTAAAAGAAAACGGCACATATTTTTAATAACATTAAACTGATGGACATCCTAAAACATCAACAAACTATTTATACTAATAAATTAACAGGCTAAATAAAATTACAGAAAATTGAAGGGATGAAGGAAGGGAGTAGATGAA
>CAZKWM010000240.1:0-3035 GCA_964556405.1 uncultured Methanotrichaceae archaeon
TCCCTGCAGTCTGCTTCTTCATCGCCCTCGGCTTCTTCTTCGGTTCGATCCGCCTCTTCATCCTCACTCTCAGCTTCTTCGTCGTCCTCAGCTTCTTCGTCAGCTCGTAGCCAGAGCTCAATCTGTCCCGAGCCTGGTTGCGATTTCCACGATGACGATGGCAATGCAGGGCGTCTATATGGACATTGGACACAGTCTCACCAACGGCAACATCCACAGGAGAAGCTTTGTGTTGGCTGCAAGAGATTGATTGGTGCCCAAGGCCTAGGCAGTCACTTTCGCAGCAACCCAAGATGCAAGAATGCTTTCGAAAGAGCTGGCCTAGGCTCATCATTGGATCGTCAGAACGCAGCAGGTACTCATTCTTCGCATCGAAAGCCTGCACTGGCGAAGAGTGCGGTCGCATCCTCATCGTCCTCTTCCTCTCTTGCTCCCCCGATTCTACGTCCTCGTGCACCTGCCCCACCAAGCGCCTCTCTACGCGCTGAAGCTTCTGCTTTGCCTGGAATGCCTCAGCTTCTCGATGACCTTCATCATCGCCCTCGCACTTTCCGCTCTCTGCCTCTCGATCATGCTCCTCTTCTTCAGCGTGCCGTCCGCCCTTACCTTGTGTGCTACAAAAGCAGCAGCCAAGCTGGGAACCGAGCACTCGCGGCTCGCGCTCTGAAAAGCTTTTGCTTGGCTCCAAAGCTTTGTCTGGCGAGAAAGAAGAGAGCAGGCAGAAGAGCGAACGCGAAGCACAAACTACAGCAACAGTTAGACGCAGGAGGTGTGAGAGCAGCAGCGTGGGAGATAGAGCAGCATCGTGAGGATCTTGAAGAACAACATCATCAAGCAGCCTTGGTAGATGAAATTGGCGAATCTGCCTCACAGCTTGGCGAAAACGAAAATGATGAGCTCACGCAGCGTGTTCGAAGAGCTGTTGAGCTTGCGAACAACAATCACCTCAGCCGCGCCACTCAGGCGCTCATCCAACCGTCGCTTGCCCCGTCCTCTCCCTCCACAGTCGCGCAGCTGCGATCTCTTCATCCTCCATCTTCAGCTTCCTTTTCTGCTCCTCCAGTTCCAGCAGGCGCTCGCACATTTCTCATGCTGGAGGAGGACAGAGTCCTGAGCATCATCAAGCAGCTCAGAAATGGAGCAGCTCCTGGTCCTTGTTGCTGGACTGCGGAGCTGCTGTCTCTTCTTTGGCTGGATGAAGATTGCAGGAAAGGCCTCATTGCAATAATCACTGACCTCCTCAATGGCAACATCGATGACTCTGTCAGATCTCTTCTTCTTTCTTCTTGCCTCATCCCCGTGAAGAAAGACGCGGCACAGTCCTCATCTTCCTCTTCTTCTTCTTTGGTTGCTGAGTCCTCCTCAGCTGCTTCATCATCGGCTGTTGCAGCGTCTCCTTGCGGTGTCGGCGTAGGTGTTGGCGGCGCCGCACCGTCTTCTCATCATTCTGCTTCCATTTCCACTTCCTCTTCCTTCTCTTCTTCTTCTCTGTCTTCTTCTTCTCGTTCTGCGGAACGGGCATCTGATTCTGCCTCAGTTCCTGCTTCGAATAGTTCGTCAAATCGTCTTCTTCCAGAGACAGACTCAAATTCAAAGGTCAGGCCTATTGCAGTAGGCGATGTGCTCTATAAAATCGCAGCGAAGTATGCCATCTCAGAGCTTTCCTCTTCTGACCTCAACCTCCTCTTCCCCAGCATCCAAGTAGGTGTTGGTGTGCGAGGCGGCGCTGAGAGAGCAGTTCATTTGGTGCAGTCTTGGCTCGAGACTGGCCCCGATGACAGCGTGCTCATTATGCTCGATTTTTCAAACGCATTCAATAGCTGCTCTCGTCAAAAAATGCTGGAAACATTCCTCTCCCACAATGTCCTCCAGCCTTGTTGGCGCCTCTTCCACTGGGCCTACCGTGAGCCTTCTCCGCTGCTTTTGTACGACAAAGATACATTAGAGCATGTCATATCCTCTTCCGAAGGAGGCCGTCAAGGCGATCCTTTAATGCCTCTTGCTTTTTCAGCTCTCGTTCAGCCCCTCTATTCTTCAGTCTCAGGTCCTGGCCTCAACGCTGTGGCAGACCTTGACGACCTTTCCATTGTTGCTCCTCAGTCCCTTGCCTTCGGGGCCCTGCAAAAGGTCCTGTCCTCTGCTGCTCAATATCAGCTCCATCCCAACCTCAGCAAAACTCGTCTTTTCTCATTGCATCCAACTCCACAGCTTCGTGAAGCTTGCGCTCAGCAACACATCAAGATGGAGGAAGGCGAGATAGCAGAGTGGCTGGGAGCGGTTGTGGGGAAAGTTGATGGTGAAGAAGCGAAGCAGTGGTGTGTAGCAGAGGTGGAGAAACTGCGGCCCCTCTTCAAACAGGCTTTGCTTCACTCTGCTATGCCCAATATCATCGCCCTCAGCATCGCTCGTCTGTGCCTTCTTCCCAAAATCAACTTCTTATCTAGAGTCTTGCCTCCCTCAGCAACAGCACCTGCCCTTCTTCTTCTTGACAGCATGGCATCAGAGTTTTTCGTCGAGAAATTTCAATGTCCTCCTCTGTCAGAAGCAGCGAAACTTCAGCTCTCTTGTCCTGTGTCTCGTATTGGTGGATTCGGTTTTGTTTCGAATGACCGTCTTGCTCCAGCTGCTTATCTCTCCTCTTTATCTCTGGCTATGCCAGCCTTTTCCGCCCTTTTTGCTCTTCGTCCTAATTCCCCTGTCTTCGCTAGGTTCAAGAACTGCTTGGACTTCCTCTTCAGTCACGGCATCTCTCACGGAGATCAGCATTTGCCCTCCACAGTCTCTGAGTGTGTTGCTCTGTTCGGAAAGGTTGATGCTCCTCATTTCCAACTTCAGCATTACCTCTCTCAACACCTTCACAAATTCGCTGTCCGTGATTTTCTCTCCAATTCTGATCTTGAACCTGCTGCCCTTAAAAGCATCGAGTATCGTCTTCTGTCTTCTGCTTCGCATCATGCTTCTGCTTGGCTCCTAAATCCGCAAAACGATTTATCGAAAGCTAATTTGCAACTTTCTAACGAGGAAATCCGACGCGC
>CAZKWM010000241.1:0-3022 GCA_964556405.1 uncultured Methanotrichaceae archaeon
GTGATGTTTTGAAATGGGCTCGATATGATCTCCGGGTCCTCGGTGACCTTGAGGATCTCCCTTATGAAGGATTTATGGACCGCTGACATGTGGTCTGCGAATATGCTGCCCATTTAAGACGCATCCTTATATCTAACCTTAGAGGAAGAAGGGTAATATGGTCGTTTATATCAATATATCCCGCCTTAATCACGAAAGTGCTTGCTCTTCAGCACAGGTTGGAACTCATTAATATTAATATCAGTTAACATAGCCACCCCAGCCATATCAAGAATTTTATCGGCAGTGCAACGTTAAACGAAAACTCTACCACAACATTAAATACATACTGTTATGATAAAAACTTCATGATAGCAGGACGGAAGCTATTTGTACCATATATCATCAGTTAATCTCTATTTTTTAAATGGTAGAATCCTTTTTGTTCACCATTCGCAGCGTGATATCAACTTTGCGATGCCATATCGCTCTATTGGAGGCATGGCGTGAGGAGAGGTTTCCAGGCCCCATTGAGGGTTCATCTGGTAGGAGGGATGAGGACAATGTGGAAGAGAAAAGCGACAATTTTAGTGGCGATACTGGCTCTATCTTCATGTACTATCGCCTCATGCTGGTCCATTGATAGACAGAGCCAGTTCTGAGATATCGATTGTAGATGGGTCCCTTCAAGAGTATTCGAATGCAGTCTCGATTGCAGCCTCGATTTCTAAAGGTATTCCATTCACAAATCAGAGAGGACAAATTGAGATAGAGTCTGATAAAGGAAGGTTTGTAAGTACGATTCGTTCATATGATAAAACGATAGAAAGAACATCGAATTACTGCACCAAGTGCGATTTTGAAACAAGAACCGATAATACAGGTTATTTAAATCGGCTCAGCTATTATGTAGATAAATCAAATACTCATGCCGATAGCATCCAGAGAGCAATAGGCGCATCCTGGGATGGTGATATCATTGAATATAGTAGGGTCCGGAGCAGATCGTACCTTTATAGATGGACAGGGAAAAGATAGGGTAGTTGAAACCTGGTGGTAACGATGTGGTTTTATCGAGATTAACTATTCAAAACGGCAGGGCCAGTCGTGGTGCAGGTATTTTCAACTCTGGCGATCTGATCATAGGTAACTGCGTCATCAAGAATAATATCGCTACTGGTGGCTGGTTTCCGTATAGCTAGGTTGGCGCAATTTACAATGATCTTGGAGGAGCCCTTAGGATACAGGGTAGCGAAATCTCGTCGAATACAGCCGGCTGCGGCGCCGCTGTTTATAATTGTCACGCGTATGTGTATTTGAATGGAGGGGGATATTTCAGATAATGACACTCGTACAAGTGACGGAGGAGCCAGATATAGCATATATCTCTTCACTTCAGAAGTGAAGGGAAACAGGTCGGTTGCTCATGATAATAAAAACAAAGACATCGTAGAGTCCTGGGATCTGTGGTAGACCTTCCGGTGAGGATGCTAAGCACCCTCATGCCCATGATTCGTGGGCGTGTTGGTGGTAATAGCCCTTGCTCATGTTCTACTTCGATGAGAAAGGACTTAGCACTGATGGCATCTTCTTCACTCCAAACTAACGTTTCATGCAAAGGCATTCCGATTCATCAGGCAGGTTTGCTCTCCCTTTTATAACAAATATGGCCATATTCTCGTTTTCGGCAAAAGGGCGGTTCTAATTGGACGGGAGAATGGTTCGCGTTTAACATAAAGGATTTCAAAGTAAGTTGATATTAAAATAGGATTTTAGGAGCAGGCCAAACCGCCTGCTCCTCTCTTCTCATAAGAGAGCTTAAGTCCCACCGTGGTCCAGTCGAAGACTGGGATGCTAGGCCTCTTTGGATCGAGCTCTTTCAAAGCCTGGGCAACTATGGGGAAGCTCACTGTGGCATCGGAGAAGACCTGGACCATTCTGGCCTCCTTCCTAACCTTTCCCCAGGACACGGCCTCGCTGAATGTGCACCCGGACAGGCCTCCGAAGTGAGGGACGTCCGAGGTGTACTGGATGGCGTAGCTGTGGCCTCCCGAGTACTTGCCTACCAGCTCGGCTATGACCTCCGTCTGTTGTATGAAGTTTTTGGGAACTCCACCCCCAATGTAGACGACGCCGGTCTGCTTGGACTCCTCTACCATGGCCGTGATCTCATCCACGTCCTTGATCTGGTCCACCATGACTTTGTAGCCTTCGCGATAGGCCATGACCATGCCTATGCCTATGGAGCTATCTCCCAGGGCCGGGACGAAGATGGGAACTCCGGCCTTGGCTGCAGCCCCCAGGATGGTCCTTTCAGGAAGCTCCTTTCCAAGCATGGCCACGATCTCCCTGGAGGAATATCTCCTGTTCTGATCGAGCATTCTTACCAGGTCTGAGATGTAGTTGTCAGCCTTGTGCAGCTCTATCTCCGAGACGAAGACGTCGTAGATCCTGTCTATCTTACATTCGTTTAGGTAAGCGTCATCGGCACAGGCGCTGCCCTTGTAGTGAACTATCCCAAGGCCTTCGCAAAGGTCGTGGAAGAGGTTGGCCCCGGTGCTGACCAGGCAATCGATCATCCGGTGGGAGATCATATAGGCGATAATCTCTCCCATGCCCGCGGGCACCATGGCCCCTGCCAGGCCCATGAAGATGGTCGTTTCCTCCTCCAGCATCCTCTTCCAGACCCTCAGGGACTCGCCTAGCTGGCCGCCCTGAAAGCCCATCCTTCCCATGTCGTTGACAAGGCCAGCCACACTCCTGTCCTTGACATCGAGAGTGGTCCTGATCCTGTCGCCGTCGCAGGCGTGACCGCCATGCATACCGCTGTGCATAATCCCTCCCGGGCACAGTGGCCTTGGATGCTCTTAAAGGTTCTCACGGGCGGATCAAGATTTATATACCAAAAGGGCGTCTAACGCAAAGTTCGGCTTAAAGGTCTGCCGTATATCTGGAGGTGAAGGGTCGCATGTCCACAAGGGGATCTTCAATCAACAGGCACTATATCGTAATTGATGATGACTATACCAGGCTGCGTAGGGGG
>CAZKWM010000242.1:0-3017 GCA_964556405.1 uncultured Methanotrichaceae archaeon
CCCTACTTTGAAGCGTTCAAAGCAAGCCAGATTTATGAAACAGGAAGCCTTCTCCCTTTCGGGGGTGGGAGGATGTCACTGATGTTACATCTTACTCTGGGTTGATTTGATTCCGGAAAGCTTCCCTAGGTCAGTGCCGTCCAGGAGGTACAGCCTGGATGCCTCCAGATCGATGATCCTTGGTAGGGGGCCTCTCTCGTTCTCCATGGGCTCATTGAGCGGCAGGCCCCCGCATAGGTCGTTGAAGGCCGGGACTACGATCACCTCAGGGGCGGAAATTTTCACTCCATACTGCTCCGGTAGGGATTTTTTCTTCAAAGGGGTTCTGACCCAGGCCCTCTCGGTCAGGGGGCGTCCTACGGGCTCATTGAGCCTTACTCCTGGGTGGAGGTGGCCAGCCACAACGGTTTTTGCCTCCAGAATGGATTTGTCGGGCCAGGTGTGGCCGTGGAAGTATCCCACACCGTCCATGACGAAGCCCGTGGCTGATCGAACCCTCGTCCCCATGGGTGCCAGGTCAGCCAGGCCCACATCGTGGTTGCCAGGGATGATTTCCACTTCAACATCTTTAGATAGGGCCTTTAGAAAAGAGGGGACCTCCCGACGCTCCTGCCAGCTCGTTCTAGGGATGTTATGCTTCACATCACCCAGGAGAAGGAGCCTGTCAGGGCTGATCTCCTTTAGGTGACCTTTGAGGCGCTCTAGAATCTTTTCGGTCTGGCTCGGGATGCTCACGCCGCAGAGCCAGAGCTCGTGCTCTAGCCCCAGGTGAAGATCGGCGGCAACCAGGACCCTCCTCTCCCCTTCGACCAGGAGAAGGGGCGTATCGAATACAGGTGAGATGGAAGGGGATGTCAACGGAGGAGCCGCTCCAGCTCGGCCAAGAGCTCCTCTGAGTCCTTGACCCGAATGCAGGAGCTCTCTATCATAGCATTGACCCTGGAGCTTCGAAATTCTCCGGCCCTTCTAAGATCAGTTCTTACGCCCAGGACCTTCCTTCCCTTGGCCACGTGGGGCCCTCTCTCCCAGGCGATGCCATCGTTGACCTGGGGGACGTCGAGGATGGCCACTAGGAGATCGCAGCCATCCAAGGATCTGATATTCTCCCGATAAACCTCTTCTTTGCTCCCGGCTGAGATCTCATAAGGCCAGAAGACCCCTAGCCTTTCGCAGAGCCTTTCCTCTATCTCCGCCTTGATCTTCCCTGCCCAGGCGATCTCTCCTAAGGTGAAGATGGGCCCGGACAGGTAGACTTTGGCCTTGGACTTCATAGTCTGGATTTCAATTTCGTTTCCTGGATTCACTGCCCAGAGGACGCAGCCTCTTTGAGCCTGGCACTGACGAAGTCCCTGTCCAGGCTTGCCAGGAACCAGCCGACTTTGGGCCCCTGTCTGTCTCCCAGGAACGCTAGGTAAATGGCCTGGAAGAACTTCTTTGGGTCCATGCCGTTCTCCCTGGCCACGGCGTAGACCTCGTCGTGGATCTCGGCAGCGGTCTTGGAGCCTATTCTATCTGCCAGCTCTCCCAGGGCTTTTCTCTCCTCCGGGGTCAGGTTGTTCACTGCAGCCGGGAGCTCTTCCTTAAGCTGGAACTTGACATAGTCGGGGGCGTACTTGTTCAGCCAGGTCACCACGTTGGTTGCCCTGGCCAGGATCTCGTCCTTTCTAGAGATGTCGTAGCCCGACCTTTCCAGAGCCTTAAGAAGATTGTCTTTGTCTCCTCTGGATATCTGAACTGCGGTGACCATGTGCCTGAAGGGAACCTCAAAGGGCCTGATCTCGCCAATGGATGAGAGCTGAAGGGCCCTCTCATCCCCTTTGCGCAGGTCGTATTCATCCACTAGGGTTATGAGGCCCATGGCGGGGTCGAACTCTATGTGCTTCTCGGGCTTGTTTCTGATGATTAGATACCTCAGGACCTCGGGGGGCACCACATCCAGCATCTGCTGAATGGTGATGGCAATTCCCGTGGAGCTGTGCATGGCCCCGACTCCCTTCAAGTGGATCCACTCGTAGACTATGGGGAAGGGCGCAGGGTAGTGATAAATCTCCTCGCTGATCCTCTTGCCTGTATCGTAAGATCCGCCCGCAGTGGCGTGGTCCTTCCCAAAGGGTTCTACGGTGACCTTGAAGATGGGCCATCGGGCGGGCCAGTCCACCCTCCATACCAGCTTTCCTCCGCCCCTCATGGGCACGATGCCTTTGGAGCCGCACTCGCAATGGTAGTCCACGGTCTCGGCCTTGGGGTCGAAGCCCGTGATCTTGACGGTGTTGGTCCTGCCGCAGCACTGGCATATGGCCTGGAAGGGGCTCCAGTTCTCCCCGACATCCCTTCCTGAGACCTCCTTCAGAATTTGGGCTATCTCGTCCCTCTTCTCCAGGGCGGTCTTGATGGCATCCACATACTTGCCCTGCTTGTAGAGGACATCTGCACGGTAGACCTCTGACTGGATGCCCAGTTTCTTCATGCTGTCCAGGAAGGGATTCAGGAAATGATCGGCGTAGCTTCCGCAGCAGCCCGTGGGGCAGGGGATCTCCGAGAGGGGTTTGCCGGCGTGCTCCTTGAAGCTCTCGGGCAGGAAGGGGTAAAGCCTTCTTAGGCGGTCGAAGGTGTCAGCTATGTAGATCAGTCTGGCCTCGACGCCCCTGTCTTTGAGGGCCCTATAGGCGGCGTCGGCGGTCATGACCTCGCGCATGTTGCCTATGTGAACGGGACCTGAGGGCGTGATGCCCGTGGCGATGGTGTGGGGGCCACTGTCAGCAAGCTTCTGTGCTACGACGTCAGCCCAGTGAATAGTCATGAGCAGGAATCGATGGCGGAACGGGATATTAATTTTCCGGCGTATGATACATCTATAATCTATATGTTATTTGACCTGGTGATTTTGAACCGGCACCAAAAGGGTTATCAAAGTTCGATATGTCTCTTTTAGCGATGGAGCGGCCTGTGCTGGATGACTATTTCATGAAAATCGCTGATGTAGTGGCCAGCAGGTCCACCTGCCTGCGTAGGCACGC
>CAZKWM010000243.1:0-2985 GCA_964556405.1 uncultured Methanotrichaceae archaeon
AACAGGTCTCATAGGCATATGCAGACATTCTATCCGTTAGACTGGCTCTTGTATTCCTCGAGGCAGGTTGACATTTAGTATGAGGTAATCCAGGTGATCTATAAGAGGACCTCCTCCCAAAGTCGGAATTATAGATACTATTAATTTAGAATGACTATAAAATTTGCGCTGACCGCGATATGCCGTGAAGTGTTGAGATATATGCGGCAATCTGATGGCTATAGACTCCCTCGTAAGGATTAACTTCCGGTCCCAACCACCGTTCTAAGCCTAAAGTCTCAAGCCCGGTTTTCAATTACGAAATCTAAGGAAATGGAATTGCCAGGATGGGAGGTCCACGTACAATCCCCAGCTCTGCATCTCATCTCCACTGCGCTCGAAGGTGCTGCCGCTGAAAAGGTCCTTAAGATGCCACGTGGTTCCCTCCAGATCCTTCCAAGGCATATGTATAAACCCCTGGGAAGGACGGTCGGAGAAGTTCACTGCCAGCAGGTGGCGGTCCTGCCCATGGCTCCAGCACCAGGCACCTAGGTTCTCATGGCTGTTATTGTCGGTCCAGCCCGTACTCTGGCACAAGTGCCACTCTCCACCCTGAATCCCTGATTCATACACCTCGACCAGAAGCCTCTGGTAGAAGGCGCGAAGGTCCACATTCAGGGGCTCCACCTGATACCTGGCCAGAAAGACCGGCGACCGTATCTTTCTCCCATCAAACTGGCCGTCGTACAGAAGCTTGGCCCCGGGGACGGTCATGATGGTCACGGCGTAAGCACGCTCTCTTAGAGGGGAAAAGACCTCTGTAGCCCGGGGTTCATCGTGATTCTCCAGGAAGCGCACGAGCTTATCCTGGTAGCCCAGGTCTGCGGAAAGATATTCCTGGATGCTCCCAGCACCGTCGAGCCTCAGCTTGTCGTAAAACTGCTTGTCATAACAGTAATCGAAGCCCAGCTCTTGCAGCTCCATCTCAGTATCCCAGTAGGCCTCAGCCATGAAGAGGACGTTAGGGTGATCCTTACGCACAGCTCCGATTACCTCAGCCCAGTATTCCTCGGGCGGCATCACCCTGGTCCGCTCCCCCCAGACCTTCTTAAAAATACCATTCAAGAGAAGCATGGCCATGTCGCAGCGCATTCCATCGCATTGATCGGCTATGGCGCTGACGGTTCTGGCCATGGCCTGTCTCATGCCGGAGTGAAATGCATTGAGCTGGACCACGTCCTGCCACGGAGGGTAGTAGGGATCATGGCCGTTAGCCATGACGAATTTGCCGATCTGGACAAAGGCCTCCGGAGCCTGGGCAAGGTCATTGAGCGTCCCCTGGATGAAGTACTCGGGGTGCTCCAGGGTCCACGGGTGGTCTAGAGCCACGTGGTTGGGCACGAAGTCCAGTATAAGCCGAAGGCCCCTTTTCGCCAGCATCTTTCGGGCTTCAGCCAGGCCTTGCGGCCCCCCCAGACGCCCGTCCACCACGTACCTGCGCACGCAGTAGGCCGATCCTACGTTGTCGGCAGGGGTGAAATCGGGCAGCGCCCGGAGGAAATCGACCTCAAGGTCCGGGTTCTGGCCGGAGATCCGTATGCTCTCAGGGCTTCTTTCCCAGACGCCCATGAGCCAGACGGCATCAGCGTGAAGGGCAGCTAGGCCGTCCCACTGCTCAGGAGGCACGTTGCCCAGAGTTATGGGGCGTTTATAAATCCGGCTCAGCTCTTTCAGCCAGGGCCAGGTGTTGATCTCGTAAAGGATTGGTCTGGAAGGCCAAGGGCCGGTTCCGTCCATTTCAAACCCTATCCCATCATTTACGAGCAGGAGAAAATCCTGTCATCCCCCTCCCTTCCATCTGAAGCTCCCTGACCACCGCCCCTGCTGATAAAGCATCAGCTGCCTTAGCCAGAATCCTGGTCTTGGAGACCTGTATCCGCTTACCACACGGGCAGGTTCTGGTCTTGGCTCCCTCAGGGGAATAGAGGTGCCTGCCGCAGCTGCACCGAAATACTAAGTACACCAAAAGTGTTTACTGGGCCAGAAGGACCGCGTTTACAACGCCATCCTGTCCGGGCCGGTTGGTTACTAATGCCTCTCCCAGTTCGGTCCTGATCTTGGCGCCCTTGGTGATGATATGCCTCCTCGTGTAGTGGAGGTTGGCCTTGTTCTCGGTGACCGTCTGAATCTTGGTCACTTGGGTCTTGCCGGTCTTGGGATCAGACACCGTTGCCACATCGGTCCTCAGGAGCTTGATCTTCTTGTTTCCGCCCAGGGCCTCCACTACCTTCCTCCTGACCGGAGCTATAGTGGTATCGCTGGATTCCCTACCCGTCTCGAACTTCCTCTTGCCCCTTGCCTGTATAAGCTTACCGCCAGTGGGCTTTCTACCTGATTTTCCTTGCCATCTCATACTGCAGTCCTCAGACCGGGTAAAATCTTCAAGGCACGGTATTTAACCATTTTGGTCGCTACCGTCCTTCATCACCCTGCCAAGGTCTTTAGCCATGTAATGCCCTTGCAGATCGTAGCCTAAGCGTTCGTAGTACCCTCGGGCACCTATGCCACTGGTGATCTCCAGGAGATCGTATCCTTTGTCCCTGGCGATGACCTCAGCTGCATCTACCAGCCTGGATCCATAGCCTTTATGCTGCCAGCCTTCTTTTCTGGTGCCTATGGGAACCATGGGTCCATAGACATGAAGCTCCCTTACCCTGGCCCTGGCGTCTCTTCCATCCTCTCCTTCCGTCAGGCGCAGCCTCAAAAATCCCACCAGGGTATCATCCTGGCCCTCGAAGGATAGGAAGTGCTCCTCGCCACCGCAGGCCCTGTAGATCTCGTGCCTCAGGTCCACTTCAGCCTTCAAGACACCCTTTAGACCCGCCTCTCTGCAGCGTATGCATCTGCACCTTCCTCCTCTACTTTTTAATCTCTCGCCTGCAATCTGGCGTAAATTGGATTTCTTTACGCCTGCTTCTATCAGCCTGGCAGGTATGTCCCTCTGGA
>CAZKWM010000244.1:0-2940 GCA_964556405.1 uncultured Methanotrichaceae archaeon
TATCCTCGAGGGTTTGGGACTCTTGGACCGCGGTTCGAATCCGCGCTGTCCCATTGGCTTTTATTTTACTTTGAGGTCATTTCTAAATTCTATGGTAATCAGAGAGACAGCGGACTAGAGATTACTTCTAATGAAGGACTTAGCAGTGGTCAAAGAAGTCCAGGGCTTTTCGCTCCTCTGCACTCATCGGAGATCGTAAAAGAAGCCGTAAAGCAAAGGACAAAAGGATAAAAAAAAGCCCGGACGTTGAGATATTAGCATTCTTTGGGCATTAGAGAGGCTGCCCCTTCTCAATTTTGAAGGAGAGCTTGACCTTGGCCCTGTACTCGGCGATCTTTCCGTTCTCAATCCTCACGTCAAGCTCCTTGACCTCCGCGATCCTCAGATCCCTCAGGGTCTGAGATGCTAGGTTGACTGCGTTCTGAACCGCTTCCTCCCAGCTGTTGGGGGATGTTCCCACCAGGACTATCATTTTGTAGACGCTGCCATCGGTCATAGATTTATCACCGATATTAATAATAGTTGCTATTGATTGATATAGTTTACCGTGTATATTCATAAGTTCCAGTCTGCAAAACCTTTATACCGCTCAGGAAGCCATGCCGGAGGTCGAAGGAGACCTAAAGGAGATTCAAGCCTTGAGAGATACCGTGACCGTGGGCATAGATGACATGGCAGTCTACGTGCCCAAGCTCTTTATTTCCACCACCGGTGAGTTCGCCGCCTCCAGGGGCATTGAGCCCGCCAAGCTCATGAAGGGCATAGGCGTGGAGAAGATGAGCATCCCTGATGCCCACGAGGATGCAGCCACCATGGCCGCTAGCGCTGTCCTGGAGCTCATGAAGAGAAGCGATATCATGCCCAAAGATATTGGCAAGATTTACATGGGCACTGAATCTGCAGTGGACGAGGCCAAAGCCATGGGAACCTACGTCATTGGAATGCTGGAGAAGGTCTATGGCAGGGGATCTTTCGAGGAGTGCTCTACGGTTGAGTTCAAGTCCGCCTGCATAGGTGCCAGCTACGCCCTAGAGAGCATCGCCGAGTGGGTGGGATCAGGGGCAAGATCAGGATCGGCATCAGCATCAGGTGTAGCCGGAGGCCAGGGAGACGACCGGATAGGTATCGTGGTTGCTTCCGATGTGGCCAGGTATGAGCTTGAATCTTCAGGGGAGTATACCCAAGGCGCTGGATCGGTGGCCATGCTGGTGAAGAAGGAGCCTAGGCTGGTGGCCCTGGACGGCGCCATAGGATCTTTTACCAGGGATGAGAACGACTTTTTCAGGCCCCTTGGAAAAAGAGTTGCCGTGGTCAATGGAAAGCATAGCAACAACTGCTATCTTTCGGCGGTCGATGGAGCCTTTGCTTCCTTCAAGAGAAGGGCTCAAAAGAGTGGCATGCTTATCCTGAATAATCTTAATGTCAGCCAAGGAGAGAGCATCCTGGATCGCTTCTCCTACATCCTATTCCACATACCCTATCCCAGGATGACGGAGTACGCCGCCCTGTCCCTCTTCAGGCAGGAGTGGAAGGATCTGCCCAGGTGGAAGGATGTGACTGCGGAGATCGGCCCTGAGCCCTCCCAGGAGATGTTCTCAAGTCCAGAGGACTATGGGAAAGCGGATGCAGCTTATAATAAAAAGTTCTCCAAATCCAAGGCTTTTAAGGAGACCTTCAAGTCCAAAGTGGGGCCCACAACTTCTCTTTCCAGGCAAGTAGGCAATATCTACACGGGCTCTATGTATCTGGGCCTGGCCAGCCTCGCCGAACAGGGCCTGCTTCATGCCGGGGATAAGGCCTGCTTCTGCTCCTACGGCAGCGGGTGCTCGGCTCTGGTCTTCTCGGGCACGATCCAGGAAGGATTTAAGTCCCTAAAGCCTGGGAACATCCAGAAGAAGCTCGATGCCAGAAAGGAGCTATCTTTGAAGGATTACGAGGATCTCCACGAGGGCCGTAAATCCGGAAGCATTCTGCCTCCTTCGGGAGAGTTTGCTTTGATGGGCATAGATTTCCAGGGATACAGGCTCTATGATTACGTGAGCTGAGAGGATAGAGCCGGAATGATAGCATTGATAGCTTGAGATGATAGCCTTCCTCTTCCTCTCGACTACATGAAGATCAGTCAATATGCGGAGGGATAGGGAAAAGGTTACCCTGATTTTTGGCCTTCGAGCATTATTTTTAAAAATTATTAAGACACTTACAGATCTAGAAAAATACGCGGTGGTAGGCGTCGGATCTAAGGATGCCTGTCTGTAAAGTGGTACAAGGGTGGCTATTAATTTGATACCAATAGCTTGAATGCTGTGATCTGGGTCAACTGTGGAGAGATGGTTGAGTTTTAAAAAAGGGTCTCAAGCCCAGATGGCCGCTCAATCATGGAGCTTAGAACGAATCCTTGTCTTGAGAACTCATCAGCCTTTCTGGCAGATGGCCTCTGGATAGATCGAGGTGAATATCAAGGCCAACATTAGGATGCGCATACGGATAGGTCTACTGAGAGTGGACCTCAAGGCCGATATCTGAAATGATAAGCAGGCCAAGGAGACCCATAAGCGTTGCGTGAAAGGGATTCAGAGAACCAGGATACTGTCAAGGCTGGAAGATCTCATTCATTGATTTGTTTTCACTTTATATTTCATTCATCGACTTCTAACCTTCTTCCTATACTTTCATCCTCGTTCGATCGATGAAGTTTTTATATTTCTACAATCGGCCTTAGTTCGAGTTCAACCTCCAAGAATGATATCCTGGCCCTTATACCACTCCAGGGCTTCGTAGAAATGCTCCGGCTTAAAATCTGGCCAATGGTCGTCTATGATGTAAAAACCGGAGCACTCCGACCGTACTGGCAAGAATCCACTTAGCCGCCTTCTTCCGCCCCAGTGGATGATCAGATCAACCTTGGATGTGTTAGATGAGCCCATTTCAAAACATCAC
>CAZKWM010000245.1:0-2932 GCA_964556405.1 uncultured Methanotrichaceae archaeon
GCCGATCACTACCTGACCAGTGAAAAGGTCGTTCCGGTCCTGGCCAGGATGCCTGACGGCATCGACAGGCTAGAAGGCTATCTTTCGGTGAAATGCGAGGAAAAGACCCTGAAGATTCCCTTCTCCATGATCATGGACGATGAGGGAGAGGCATCCCAGGCTTTTGAAACGACTGATAAGCAGGCAGAGGAGAATACCGAGGCGGATGACGCCCCAGAGACTGATGATGCTGTTGAAGTCTATGGGCTGGATGGGGAGGATGGGGGCCGTGAGTCTCAATCTGAGTACGTTCCATGCTACCGAGAGGACCCTGATGAAGAGGAGTGCGAGGCAGAGGGAGGTCTAGACCCTCAGGAAAGCCAGAGGCCATCTTATACTGCCAGGTCCAGGGCTCTTAGGGCCAAGAGGGAGGCCTACTGGAACGGCCGAGACGATGATGAAGATAATGGCAGATTTGACGATAGCTACAGCCAGGATGGATACGAAGATAGGGAAAATCTGAAGGATAGAAGCAGACCTCGGGGTCGTCGCCAGGATGAGCGTGAGGGCAACGAGGACTACAGAAACGAAAGTAGAGATGATTATTATAGAGAGGGCCCGAGAGGGGATTACAGGGGTCCCGAAGAGAGATCCGTTGAAGCTTCAGACTCCCAATACCGATCCCAATACCAGGAGTCCTACTATGAGCCCCCGGAGAAGGGCAGGTTTTTCCTGATCACCTCATCCTTAGGTCAAGGAGGTCTCCTCCTGACAGTACCCTCCATCCTCTTTATATCCATGATAGCATCCCTGGTGCTGACCTTTTACGCATCAGCGGTTCCTGAGCTCCTGGGAGCCCTGGTGTCGTCGATTCTAATCGTCACCCTTATCATATATGGGGCGGCAACGCTTCTGAAGGCGTGATCTCCTTGAGGTACATAATCGTTACAGGTGGAGTGATGAGCGGGCTTGGCAAGGGCATAACTGCTGCCTCCATCGGCCGTCTGCTCATGAACAGAGGCTATAAAGTAACGGCCATAAAGATAGATCCTTACATCAACATAGATGCGGGTCTCATGAGCCCCTTCCAGCACGGCGAGGTCTTCGTACTGAAGGACGGCGGCGAGGTGGACCTGGACCTGGGCAATTATGAAAGGTTTCTGGACGTGGAGCTGACCCGGGACCACAACATCACTACCGGAAAGATCTACAGCACCGTCATAGAAAAAGAAAGAAGGGGCGAGTACCTTGGCAAGACCGTCCAGATCATTCCTCACGTAACCGAAGAAATCAAGAGGCGCATACGTCAGTTCTCTCGCGCCGGAGGCTGCGAGATATGCCTGGTGGAGGTCGGTGGCACCGTCGGGGACATAGAGTCCATGCCCTTCCTGGAGGCCATGCGCCAGCTCAAGTACGAGGAATACGGCAACATCTTCTTCGTTCACGTCACTCTGGCCCCCTCCACCATGGATGGCGAGCAGAAGACCAAGCCCACCCAGCACAGTGTCAAGGAGATGAGGGAGCTTGGGCTCCAGCCAGACATGATCGTCGTTCGCTGCGAGAAGCCCCTCCTGGAGGAAACCAAGCACAAGATCGCCCATTTCTGCGATGTGCCGGTGGAGGCGGTCATAAGCGCCCACAACTCCGAGGACCTTTACAAAGTTCCATCTCAGCTCGAGTCCGAGGGCACAACCCAGTACATCATGAAGGCCATGAGGCTTTTTCCCCTGGGAGAGAGAAAGGATTGGGATTCCTTCGTGAAGAAGATAGATCAGACCCGAGGAAAGGTCACCGTGGCCATCGTCGGAAAGTACACCGTGGGCTCTCAGTGCGCCGACCCCATGGAGGATGCCTACCTCTCCATCAGGGAATCGCTCAAACATGCTGGAATTGAGGCCAGTGTGAAGCCCGAGATCCTGTGGGTGGACTCAGAGGAGCTTGAGGCTGGAGGCGCCCCCGAGATCCTTCTGAAGGATGCCGATGGGATTCTGGTTCCAGGAGGCTTTGGCTCCAGGGGAACTGAAGGCAAGATAAAAGCTATCCAATATGCCAGGGAGAGGAAGATACCCTTCCTCGGCATATGTTTCGGGATGCAGCTTGCGGTTATCGAGTTTGCCAGAAACGTCTGCGGCATGGACGGGGCCAGCAGCACTGAGTTTGGGACGACGCCTTACCCCGTCATTGCCATTCTGCCCGAGCAGGAGAAGATAAGACATATGGGGGCGACGATGAGGCTTGGGGATTACCCTGCCCACCTGAAGGAAGACACCCTGTCCCACAAGATCTATGGGGCTGACGATGTCGTCGAGCGCCACAGGCACAGGTATGAGGTCAATCCTCAGTATATCAAGGCCATCGAGGATAAGGGCCTGGTCTTTTCAGGGACCAACGGGGACCTCATGGAGATTGCGGAGATTCCCGGGCATCCGTTTTTCTGGGGGTCGCAGTTCCATCCGGAGATGAAGTCCCGGCCGGGAAGGCCTTCGCCGCCATTCCTGGGGTTCGTGGAGGCCATGAAGGGCAGAAGGGCGCAAAAGGATGGGGAGATTGCGCCGGCTAGGAGTAGGAAGGTGGTGGAATCGATAGCTTGATCGGTCCCATCAACACTTAAAATTTGCAGCGCGGTCACCCCAAAACCTTCTACCAGATAACAAGAGCACGCGCCATCTGTACCAGTCCTAGATAAGAATCCTCTCTTTGTTCATGCATTGGGTAAATCTTTTTATATGCCTCTATATGGCTAAAAAAACGTTCAATTGAGCTTTGCGTCTTAAAAAAAACTCTTTATCAAATTCAATTATCCTTCCAGGCTTGTTTTCTCCCTATTTCTAACATTTTGCCCTTTTCAATTTGCAAGAATTGACTTAGTATCAACGCTACAAAGACTAACATCTGATTTATTTAATCCAGGATTGACGGAATGAAGAACGCGGAAGATTTCATCATAAGCGCC
>CAZKWM010000246.1:0-2931 GCA_964556405.1 uncultured Methanotrichaceae archaeon
GTTGGAGTATATCCTAGCAGCCTCCTCGGAGTGATGATTGATGTAATTGGTCGCTCTGGTATGAATTTTGGCACTCTTCTTTACCAAGTCAGGGCGATCTCTGATGAGCGTTCCGCTGACAAGGACGCTGCAGCAAGCGTGGTCCGGCCACATCCGACCCAAGGCCACGACGTACTTTCCCTGGCCGTCCATATCCACGATGGCAGGGTTCGGATGGGGCATGAGAAATCCATCTATCGTTCCAGCGTCCAGGGCTAGTCGCGGCGTCCCCTGCTGCCATGGTGGATGTCTCAAGCTTTTTATCATAGATGCCATTATCCTTGAGCCACTTTCTAAGGGCCAGGTCCTGGATGGAGCCGAGCGGATTGGTGGCAATGGTCAGCCCCTGCAGCGACTTGGGGGATCCCAGGACATTCACGCCGTCGACGATCTTGGCATCCGGGGGCCCTGAGAAATAGCAATTATGGGTGGGGCTGCCCTCATATAAGCCACACGTCCAATCCCCCTGCCAGCATAACCTGCTATCTCAGAGGCGCCCTAGGGGAACTCAAACTCCCTAATCTCAGTCACGCCAAGGGGGCCCAAGGCCTTAGGGCCACCAGCTTTTTTCCATGGTCACCATTTTGGCCAGGTGATGTAAATTCGGCTGATGACCAATGTTCAATACTTCTCCTTGAGCTGAGGCTTCGAATGCAAAAGAGAAGATCAAAAGTAGAGCCACCAGGGTTAATAATATGACATTCTTCAATATACCTATCTCAGGGACCTAGGTGGAAGGTATACTATATCAATCTTTATCCTATGTATATCCAGGAATTTCTTAGATAATCCTTTTTCGACGATCACTATATCAGAATACAGATCGAAATATTGAGGTGGTAGAGGGCAGTAGATTTTTAAAAAATTGTCTTGAAAACTCTCTATCATTTTTCTTCCCATCCCCTGGTGGAAGATGGCCTGAGCACCTTCTCTGCATCGTTTCTGAGGAGCAGGTTGGTCAGAGCACTGAGAGAGCATAAAGTTCCCCTGCCTTGGATTACCTCGCCCTCATGTCCTGGAATTCTGGCCATAATTCCCCCTTCGGCTGTGATCTCTATCTCCGTGCCGATCTCTCCAAGCCTCTGAAGAACGAGGTTTCCAGTGGCACCCATGGACTTCTCCATCCAGCAGTGCTTAAAGGGACATAGGTTGCAGTAGTTCTTGAAGAGCTCTGAGCTGGCCTTGGGCACAAGGCCGGCCACCACCTCTGCCTTGGCAGTTCCATAGGCCATGCAGCAGCCTCTGACTCTCCTGGCCAGTATCTCGCCGCTCCGGGACAAAGTGACCTTGACGTGGCCGCCATGGATCTCGTATCTGTTCTCTATCCCCAGGTTGAACTTCTTCTTTCCCGTATTCTGCGCCCCGACTAGGCGTTCCTTTATCGCGGCTGCAACCTCCGGGGTCCTGGCAGCAGCCACTGTCACGGCGCTGGTAGGGCAGTAGGAAGGAGGAGAGGCGGTAATTAAATTGCCCTGGCTATCGACGAACCTGGCTTCACAACCCCAAGACCCTTTCTCCTGACCAGGGTCCTTCCTCCTAGGTCCCTGACCGCCATAAGGGCCATGGCCGCAGGTGTGAGAACCCTGCCGTAGCCGTAAAGGTCAGCAACTCTCTCTATGTCCTCCTTGGAGTTAATAGCCCTCCTTCCTCAGGACCTCGGCTATCTTCTCAGGAATGATGCCCGCCTCGATCTCCGCGGCCAGAACTGCATGGGACCAGACGATGCCGAAACCATCACCCAGCACCTTGCCCTTATCATCCAGAATCCTGGCCAGGATGCCTCTCTCCTTCTCATAAGCCACGACCCTTCCGCCGAGCCTGCAGACCTCCTCTGCTACGGCGTGACACATGCCGCAGGCTCCTCCCCTGGGATGTATATGCTCTGAAGCGCTCCTGGCTAGATCTTCCTTGAACATGTCAGATCCTTATTCCTAATGATGCTTTATTGACAAACGCAAATATTAAGGTTGGCGCGGGCCTTCCCCCGGCGATTTATTGATGTGGGGATTTTATTTATGAATCCCGATTGCTCATCAGGTGGCGTTTGCCCAAAAATTAGATGTTTTATAGGAAATTAAATGGACGGTTGTGGGCGATTTGGTGTATCCTTTGAAAAACCTTATATATCAAGGTCCCGGTTAACAATTGTGAATTAGGGCCGGATCACCCACAGATCTCGCGAGAGATCTTTGCAATAAGCACCCCCGGAAGGGCTATACGTTTAGAAGGCTCAAGAAAGAGAAGGATTGCAGTGAAAATGCTGCTCTTTGAAGGAACCTCTGGGGCTAAAGTACCGCTCTTAAGGCCGTAGAGGGCGGAGGCTCCTCCCCGTGTATATAGGCGTTCTGATATCACTATCAGGAGATGGATTATGGAAAGGATCTATGAAGACATTACCAAGACCATAGGCAACACGCCACTGGTTAGGCTGAACAAGGTCTCGAAGGGTCTAGGAGCTACTGTTGCGGCCAAGGTAGAGTCCTTCAATCCCCTTAACAGCATCAAGGATAGGATAGGCCTGGCCATGATAGAGGCAGCTGAAAAGGCCGGCAAGATCAAGGAGAATACCGTCATTATAGAGCCTACCAGTGGAAACACAGGAGTCGGCCTGGCCTTCGTCTGCGCAGCTAAAGGACACAGATTGATGCTAGTCATGCCCGAAACCATGAGCGTAGAGAGGCGAAAGCTGGCCAAAGCCTTAGGAGCCGAGCTTATACTGACGCCGGGAAAGGACGGCATGAAAGGAGCAGTGGCCAGGGCAGAGGAACTGGCTAGGGAAAATCCCGATTACTACTTCATACTCCAGCAGTTCAAGAACGACGCTAACCCCGCCATCCACAGGAAGACTACAGCTGAAGAGATCTGGAAGGATACCGATGGAAAGATCGACAT
>CAZKWM010000247.1:0-2917 GCA_964556405.1 uncultured Methanotrichaceae archaeon
CTCCCTGCGGCAGCACCTGGCACGTGGCCGAGGGCCTAGTTGGAAAGAGCGTGGATGAGGTTCCACCACTGGCCGGGCTTCTGTGCCAGCAGTACCCCTGCAGGGCGGTCCGGGGGACACCTGGCGGGATTCACACCTCGGCCGACCTTCACAAGAACGCAGCTGAGAGGGCTCTTGGAATGGATACCAAGGTTGAGCTTCCCAGGCAGTCCAGGCCCATCAAGATCGCGGGGCGCAGATGAGACGATCCGACCTGGTGGAGGCCACGGTGGAGTCCTTGAGACAGGCTGAAACCTCCCTTCCCGATTGGGTGACGTCGTCCCTGGAGGAGGCCAAGAGGTTGGAGACCAACCCTGTGGCCAGGTCTCATCTGGGCTTTATGCTGGAGAACGTGGGGATCGCTCAGGACTCCAGAATTCCTCTCTGCCAGGATACGGGGCTTCCCATATTCCACCTGGAGGTGGGAAGGGACGCCCGATTCGACTTCGACCCGAGGGATGCGGTAGCCGAAGGAGTGAGGATAGCCACCAAGGATGTTCCTCTAAGGCCTAATGTGGTCGATCCTCTGACAAGGAAGAACACGGGGGATAATACGGGCGAGGGCATGCCTGACATCATTATAGATGCAGTAGATGGTGAATCCATAAGGATCACCGCCTTTCCCAAAGGTGCAGGCTCCGAGAACATGAGCTTGGTAGGAATGCTCAATCCTGCAGATGATCCCTTTGATTTCATCCTCACGGCAGTGGAGGAAAGGGCGGTAAATGCATGTCCACCTTTGTTTTTAGGTATTGGAATAGGTGGGACCTTCGACCTGGCGGCAAGGTTGGCTAAGAGGGCCCTGCTGAGGATGCCCGGGTCCTCTGATATAGAGATGGATCTTCTGAGAAGGATAAATGCCCTTGGCATAGGCCCCATGGGCCTTGGCGGCAACACTACTGCCCTTGGAGTAAAGATCGAGAAAGCCTACTGCCACACTGCCTCTATGCCTGTGGCCATCAACTTCCAGTGCTGGGCTAACAGATCAGCCTCACGGATGGTGAGATAGTTGGAGCACAGGTTAAAGACCCCTCTCTCAGAAGAGGATGTAATAAAGCTTAGAGCCGGAGATGTAGTCTTCCTCTCGGGGATTGTGTACACGGCCAGGGACAAGGTCCACGCCCTCATTAGATCCAAGGGAAGCCCCGTGAGCCTGGAGGGTGCCGTCCTCTACCACTGCGGTCCCCTGGTAAAGAATGGAAAGGTTCTCTCAGCCGGGCCCACCACCAGTGGCAGGATGGCCCGCTACTCCGATGAGATCCTTAGCCGGGGAGTGAGGGCGATCGTCGGCAAAGGTGGCCTTCCTTCGGAGCCTTTCAAAGGAAGGGCAGTATACCTGGCCTATCCAGGAGGATGCGGAGCTGCGGCCGCAGGACAGCTCAATGCAGTAAAAGCTCACTTGGAGGAGCTGGGCATGGCCGAGGCCCTATGGGAGTTCCAGGCAGAAAACCTTGGGCCGATGATTGTGGCCATAGACACCCAGGGCAGTGATCTCTACCAGGATGTCAGAAATAAAGCCAGGCCCAGTGACAGGTAACCTCCTCAGGGAGGCCGCCGTAGATGTCAGATACCTGGCAGATAGGGGCTATCCCAAGGAGTCAGCCATAAGGTTCGTCTCGGATCATTACAGGCTCCCAGCGGAGGATAGGTTCGTCCTGGCCAGGGTCGTGGTGACCTGTAAGATCGCCGAGGATAGGAGAAAGAAGGCCCTTTCCCTGGAAGAAATAAAGGGGCGTGTCCTCTGGGTGGACGGCTATAACGTCATCATCACTACCGAGAGTCTCCTTAAGGGCCTGCCCGTTTACCAGTGTGACGATGGCTTTCTTAGAGACGCTCAGGGAATTTTCAATAGCTACAGGGCCTCCTGGTTCACCATCCTTGCCCAGATTAAAATTCTGGAGGTTCTGGTTGAGGCCTGCCCTGCCAGGGCCGAGTTCATCTTCGATCAGCAGATCTCCATGAGCGGTAGCCTGGCCTCGGAGATAAGGGCGGAGATTAGGGCCAGGTCCCTGGAAGGCACTGCCAGGACTGCCAGGGATGTAGACAAGCAGCTTAAGGACACAAAGGCCGTAGTCGCGACGGGAGATGGCAATATTATTGATGCTGCCGCTGCTGTCCTGGACCTGCCCCTGGAGATAGCGAGAAAAGAAGGAATAAGCACCATCAGGTTGTGAGGATAGAGGCGTAGCTTTATTCTCCATCTTCAGCCGTCAGAGGCAAATAGAGACACGCTCCAAATTATTATTCGTGGTAATGGTGGGAATCATAAGGTGCGCAGGCACCCTCCAGGAATGTCCTGGCACCGGATGCTTCAAGACCATTAGAGGAACGGGCGGAAAGTTCTCCGAGTACTCGGACCAGGATATAGAAATCATAGGCATGGCGGACTGCGGGGGCTGTCCCTGCAGGGAAGCCGCAAGCGTTGCCGTCAACATGATCAAGAAGGGTGCCGAGGTCATCTACCCGGCCACCTGCATCGTAAGCCCATACCTACATCCGCCTACCTGCAACCACTCCGAGGAGATCGCCCAGGCCATCAGGGATAGGACTAGGGTGAAAGCGGTGATGGGAATCCATTAGGGCCGCAGGGAAGGGACGGTCGTTGAGGTGCGATGATCTTCCAATATACAGCGTTTATACCTTATTTTAAAAAATCACTTAGATGGCTTTGGCTGTGGCCGCGCATGGAGATAGAAAGTATAACTTCCTAATTTTAATGGAACGCTATTGGAAGATGGCCAGGCTTAAAAATCCTTAGGATCCCTACCCAGCCTTCGTGGCTCTATCACTCTCGACGGCTGATCCACGATCGTTATCTTTATAGTTCAGTTATTTATTACAGCTACGCGGGGTTGTAAACTTAGTTAAAGGGTGAGCA
>CAZKWM010000248.1:0-2889 GCA_964556405.1 uncultured Methanotrichaceae archaeon
CGCGAACCCCGCTAACAATAGAACCCCAGGTGCTTTAGCCCTGGGAGTATGTCAGCTCACCAATGGATAAATTTCATATCGAGCTCTAGTCCATCAATTCAATAAGCTCAGCCTCATTATACCTATATTAACTAACAAAAATCTATATACAATTAATTTTATTATCGTCGACAGGCGATAACTTTAATTATAATTGGTGCTAATTGTTATGTGAAGTGAGACAAATGACCCACCCTGATGAGAAGAAGGTCAATAAAAAAGAGAAGGCTGAAGCAGTAGTTGAACCACTGAAGCCCGGAGACAAGAGGGCTGGCAAGAAGAAGTCCCTACTGGATACCTGCCAGTAGATCCTTTTTTTTATTGCAGGCTTATCTTTACCGCTGAAGGTATCAGAAGTCTATAGATGATTCTAGAAGGGGCTATTAGGGATCGAAGGCATAACTACTTACGGAACTATGCAGGCGACGTTCCCGAAGAGAATGAGACCGAGTGCGCCTATGATCTTTGGGCTTATATTTAGGGCCATAAAGATGAAGTCGAGGGTTTAGGTAGTAGACCCGAGAAAAAAAGGCCTGAGATCCTGAGATCGGCTACGTTTATTCATAAATTCATAATCCTTCCAAAAACGAGAGAAACGGGAGCCTATCTAACCTGATAGCTTCAGCGCCTTATTCTATTGTCAAAGGTTATTTTAACCATCCATAAATGGGAATATGTACATACATCTATCAAAATCCGTTTAAATCGTGGCTAAAATTAACCAGGGGTATGAAAGTTAGTGGACAGGATCATCCTGCCTTCGCCAAAAAACCAGTGTCCTTGATTTTAGAAGAAGCCGAATGTAAAAAGGGCTTACGTCGAGCTCTTGGACCTATAGATCTCATATCCATTGGCATAGGAGGTATCATTGGGGCCGGGATTTTCGTGATCATAGGTGTGGGAGCCCAGAACGCGGGCCCTGCCATTATCATCTCCCTCATCCTGGGGGGCCTGGCCTGTACCTTCACTGCCCTTTGCTACTCGGAGCTAGCGGCCATGATCCCCGCTTCAGGCTGCATTTATACCTACTCCTACGCCACCTTGGGAGAGCTGGTGGCCTGGGTGATAGGCTGGGATATGGTGATGGTCTACATATTGACGGCCAGCACTGTGGCCAAAGGATTTTCAGGGTACCTGGTCGGCCTCCTCAGAGTTGCTAGCATTTCTCTGCCCGAGTGGATGGTAAAGGACCCTTGGAATGGAGGCCTCATCGATCTGCCAGCCGCCCTTATAATAGCCCTTCTTACAGTTATTGTCATGGCAGGCATCAAGGAGTCCGTCAAGGTCACCAAGGCCATGGTGGCGATAAAAATAGCTGTGGTCCTTCTGGTGATAGGTGCCGGGATCTTCTACATCGACCCCGGAAATTGGATGCCCTTTGCGCCCTTTGGCCTGCCTGGAATCCTAAGCGTCACAGCTACCATGTTTTTCGCTTTTCCGGGTTTTGACATCGTTGCCTCGGCTGCCGAGGAGTCTAAGAATCCCCAGAGAGATCTCCCTCTGGGGATCCTCGGGTCCATGAGCATCTGTACGCTGATCTACGTGGCCATGGGCATAGTCATCACCGGGATGGTGCCCTTGGGCAGGATAAATACCATAAGCCCTGTGGCCTCGGCCTTCATTGACGTGGGATTGCACCAAATATCAGTTATAATCTCGGCCGGAGCCTTAGCTGGTTTCATTAGCGTTATCATGTGCAACTTATTAATCCAGACGCGCCTATGTATGGCAATCGCTCGTGACGGACTCCTCCCTGCCTGGGCCGCCCACGTACACCCCACCCTTGGAACTCCGGTCAGGGCTACGGTGGTATCAGGATTTCTGGCCCTGGTAGGTTCGGCCTTCTTCCCCATAGGTAAGCTGGCAGACACGACGGTCATAGGATATCTCCTTTCCTTTATCATAGTCTGTGGAGGAGTGCTCCTCTTGAGAAAGCACCAGCCCAATCTGGCCAGGCCCTTTAAGTGCCCTTTGGTGCCTTGGATACCTCTGGCAGGGCTTGTAAGCTGCCTTGGCATCATGCTGCAGTTGCCCGGGTCGACCTGGTTGGGGATGCTAGTCTGGACTGGCCTTGGGCTTCTAATATACATCAGCTATGGATGGTGTAACAGCCGCCTCAGATCCCTCAAGAGGCCGGAGGGGGATATACCCTAGGGAAAAGACGCTATTAATATGACTACGCCTTTTTAGATCGATAGAAGCCCTGATCTCATTAACCTTGAGATCTTCAGCTTCTTATTCTACTCTTAGTGCCATGAGCCTATGCCCAACCGTTCTTGCCTCTACCGAAAACCTTAATATACATTAGTGATGATACTCTATTAGAGGTGATGCACCAATCACTAGTCAGAAAGGTATCAGAGCTTTTCAGGCGGTGAAGGTAATATCCCTCGGACCGGCAGGAAAAGAGGGACAAACCTGACGTTCGCTGCCTGATGCCTGCCAGGAAGCATATAGCATAAAACCCGACTGCTGCAGCAGTCGAGATTGCTTTTTTGTGTTTTATCTCAACTTTATCTGAATCTTATCCAAGGTATTATGGATTTATCCACCAGCATTCACGCCTTTTGCATTGCCCAACCTGCATATTCTCCATACACCCTTGCAGATCTACCGAAAGATATAATAGCCAGAACCATTAATAATGCTATGGTGATATACCATGACGCACCATGAAACTAAAAAAGATACCAAGAAGACAGAGGATGCTGAGGTTGAGCCCATAAAGCCCGGCGATGCCAGAGTGGCGAGGAAGAGTTCTCTGCTGGACACCTGTTACACCACTTCCTCCGGGGCCAAGAAGTAACAATTTCCTCTCCCTATTTTAACCCCTTAATGCTCTTAACACCA
>CAZKWM010000249.1:0-2860 GCA_964556405.1 uncultured Methanotrichaceae archaeon
GTTGGTTGCGTTGGTCTCGTTGGCTGGAGTTGTGGATGCGGTCTCTTTCTCAGCGAAAGCCACTCCTAGGGAGAGGGCCATGAGGAGGAAGAAGAGCATCAATCCAGATGCAATGGAATTTTTCATACTTACACCCTTCTTGTAATTCAAGGGTTGTTTTAAGAACCTAAATTTAAGCCTTTCTCTAAAAAAGTGCTATATATAATCTGTATTATGAAAATAATTCGCAAATATCAGGAGAAGGTTAGTTCATGTGTACAAAATGATTTAAAATATATGGTATTATCTATAAAGTTGATTATCGAGAAACATGTTAGTATTAACCTAATTATCCTTAATTGGTCTCTTATTTAAATCAAAGTTTTGCCTACAGTTAACGTCCGTTTACGAAGCTCTGGACAAAGTTTCTAAATCCATCGTCCAAGGGGCCTGAAGATCGGACTGCGCACAAGTGGGATCCAGGGCAGATCGGCCTCGCTGTAAAGGGATAACTAGCCCTCCAGCTCCAGGGTCTCCCAAATGACCGCTCCTGACTCTACGGCCTCCTTGATCTTCTTTTGGCTATCGGAGAGCTTAGCCTTTCCAGTCTTTACGTCCATGAGGACTATCCTTCGCACGCTGCCCTTTCCCTCCTTGGCCTCGGTATATCCCTCGAAGATGACGTAATCTATCGGATTTCCCAGAAATCTGGCATCGGCCGGATTGTAGTTGAACCCCGGCAGGAGGGGTGCCAGCTGCTCATGTATCTTTCCCTTAAGGGTTACCCGGCTGGACTCCAGGGCTTGCCTCCTTATCCGCTTCTCCGACTTTTTTAACAGGATAAAAGAGAAAAAGGCGCCTATGCCTGCGCCTGCGGCCAGGCAGAGCAGGGCTAAGCCATCCGAGGCGATATGGGATATGAGACCTAAAGCTGGTTGAACATTCATCTCCTGGAATAACTCCTGCAGCTATCTATGAACCTGCCGATCTGGTAGGAGTAGAAATGAGTGTGGAGGTATCCTCCCAGAGTGCTGTGCTCCAGGAGGCCGTCAAGACCATCTCTGGAGCCTTTGCCCCTGGTCAGATGGTAAACGAACCTGGCATCTCCCTGGCAATCTATCCTGGAGTAGTGAAACTCATGGCCCTTGATTCTCTTTCCCAGGTCGGATACCGGATTATCCTTAACCACCTCAGCCTCGACGTAGCCCAGGGCCTGGAGCTTCTTGGTCATGATAGTCTCGGCAGGCAAAGCCCCAACCATACGGTGCCTGGAGTCCTCGGAAGTTATGGCCTCCGTCAGGTACATGAGGCCCCCGCATTCGCCGTAGATGGGCATGCCGTCCTCCGAGGCCCTCTTGATCTGCGCCCTGGCCCTTCCTGCCTCCAGACCTTCCTGGTGAAGCTCGGGGTAGCCCCCGCCTATGTAGAGGCCGTCGACATCGGGCAAGTCGTCTCTCAAGGGGCTGAAGAAGGAGATCTCTGCTCCGGCCTTCCTCAGCTCTTCCAGGTTGTCGTGGTAGTAAAAGCAGAAGGCCTCATCCATGGCAACGCCAATCCTCACCTTTCCCTCCTTGTCTTCCCCGTTCCAGTTCTGGTTGAGGTCGAAGGAGGGCTTCCATCCAAGCTTGAGGATGCCGTCCACGTCGGAATGCTCCTCTACCAGGGAGGCTAAAGCATCCAGGTCGTGCTCCTTCTCAAAGCTCATCTGGAGCCCCAGGTGCCGGCTCTTCACCTCTACTTCCTTTCTTACGGGCACGGCGCCGAGGATGGGACGCTTGAGGGATTTTCTCAAAAGGGATAGATGCCTCTCGCTTCCAACCCGGTTCAGAAGAGTTCCGGCGATCTTCACCTCGGGGTCAAAGCTGGAGTAGCCAAGCTCCATAGCCCCGGCGGATCTGGAGGTGCCCCGAACATCCATCACCAGGAGCACGGGGATGTTCAGGGCCTTGGCCACGTGGGCGGAGCTTGCCTCCTCGGACGCATCTAGGCCATCGAAGATGCCCATGACCCCTTCGACTACAGCGACGTCGGCGTCCCTCACAGCCTCGGCGAAGGACCTTTTGACCCCCTCGACGCCCATCATGTAAGTATCAAGATTCCTGGAAGGTCTGCCGCAGACCGCCGTGTGGTGAGATGGATCTATGAAGTCCGGGCCGACCTTGAAGGGCTGAACCTTTAAACCTCTCTTTCTCAAGGCCGCCATCAGTCCGAGGGTGATGGTGGTCTTGCCAACTCCGCTATTGGTGCCTGCGATCAGCACTGCCGAGATCATGGGCGGACCAACGCATTCCCTCCAGATAATCCTTTCATGCAAAGGCTTTTTTAAGCCCCCATCCCCACCTCCAAACATGCTGGTCGGAGTAGTTAAGAGGGGCAAGTATGGTGAGCGCCTTATAGACGTCATAAAGCATAGGACCGACATGGATGTGGTATCGGCCGAGATCCCGGTGAGCCTACCGGGCTTCATAGAGGATCCCAAGGAGTATTTGAAAGGGCACAACCTTGATCCCGAGGTCTTCAAGGCCGACCTTCTAATTCTCTACACCTTCCACCCTGACCTGACCCCCGAGGTGGTCAGGCTGGCCGGAAAGAACGGTGTCAAGGCTGTAATTATTCCCGGAGGCATAGGTAGGGCAGGGTCCATAGGCGAGCTAGAGGCCATTGCCAAGGAGTACGGCATTCACATAGAGGTGGATGAGATCTGCTGCACCCTTGAGAAGTGTGGAGTTCCTGCCATCGATGCCTTCGCCGAGCACCTGGGAAAGCCTGAGCTTGCTCTTGAGGTTAAAAATGGAAAGATCTCATCGGCCAAGGTGGTTCGGGGCTCTCCCTGCGGCAGCACCTGGCACGTGGCCGAGGGCCTAGTTGGAAAGAGCGTGGA
>CAZKWM010000250.1:0-2831 GCA_964556405.1 uncultured Methanotrichaceae archaeon
CCCCGTGGTTCCCCTGGCGCCCACCGCGGAAAAACCTCAGCAGCCGTCATTGGGCATGGACCTGGGAGAGATCATATCCTTGAGGGCCTCGGCTGTGAGATCAGAGTCAAGGGTGGGAGTCAGGGGGGCTGAACGCCCAGGAAAGCTCCTGAAGTCCTTCCAGGAGATCGCCATGTCCTCGACCCCCGTGGGTACCGAGGTCTCTTTTCTAAAGCCACCTAAGCCCAAGCTCAGCTTCGATGGCGTGGCGGCGCCCTCGGGACCCTCTGGAGAGATAAAATCCCTGGAGATCACCACCAACCCCGCTATCCCTAGGAAGGTGGACGAGGCTGTGGAGGTGAGAGCAGGAGCTTCAGTCGCCGTGGGGGAGCTCTACAGTGCAGGGGTGGGCGTGGACCACATCTCCAGGCTCCTTTCCCTAGGCCTTCTAGGAAAGGAGAGGAAGCTTGTGCCCACCAGGTGGTCCCTAATCGCTTCAGATGATATGCTGGGAAAGGCCATGATCGAATCCATCGTGGATGCACCTCTGATAGGAGGCTACTTGCTTTACTCAAGGGAGGCCCTGGGAAACCACTTCGCGATTCTTCTAACCCCCCGGCCCTACAGCTTTGAGCTGGTGGAGATATGGATGCCAGGGTCAGCCTGGGCCCCTGTGGGTTGGATCGGCTCCGATAAAGAGGGCAACACGGGCAAGAAAGGCTATAGCCTTCTGGCCGGAGGCTACTACGCGGCCAGGCTTGCCGTCCTGGAATATCTTGCCCAAGCAGGTAGGCAGGCATCCTGGCCGTCAGGGAGATCTCCAGGAGCTACTGGGCACCTCTGGGAGTTTGGGTGGTGAGGGGGACGCGGCACGTCTGGCCATGACCTCCAGGCCCTGCAAGTTCGCCTCCCTCAAGGCGGCCCTGGATGAGATGGAGCGGGGAATATCCACACCGGCAGGAGAGTGGCTACCTAAGGCCTCGCTCCTCACAAGGCCGGTACAAAAAAGCCTTTCTGAGTTCTTTTAGGCATTTCTTGGCCAATCCAGTCCTATCCATAACCCCTTTAAGCAAAGGCTCACAAAAAATTTATCTTACCAAGGTGGGGAGAGATGCGTAATACCCCAGTCTTGGGGCAAGGGATGTAGGAACCCTCCCTGATCGCTTTCACTCCGCCTAGATTAACTATATATTCTTTACAGCCTATATTGTTTTTCAGGGCAGACTTCCACTCCAGGGAGTATAACATACTAACCCTATGGGTTACTATGACACCAAGGTCCATAGAGACCTTTTGGCATCTTGCCAAGTAGCCGGTGAATGGCTGTCCCAAAGACAGTGGGTAATAGGTAGAGGCCGCGTCAACCGGCCAGCACCTATCCAGCAATTAGATTGCGTGGATAGCACATGGAAGGCAGATCGCCCTTTGTACGAATTAAATTGTCGACGATTGAATCCGTTAATGTTCAAGCGCAAACCATCTCGTTTACTGGGTGGTATTTGACCCCCCCCCCGCCATATCTAAAATTGCAGAGGAGTGATTTTGAAATGTTCCGGAGAAGGATCAATAGGTATCCTACTGGACGTGTCAGCACTACCGATGATCTCTGGTTCACCAGCGGCCTTGGGAATATGGCGAGGATGTACGGCGATAGCCTTCCCCAAGAGTTCGAGAGGCTGGCCAGGAGGGTCCAGGGGCCCACAGACAGCATCAGGGACTGGGTAGGGCCCTTCATCTACGGTTTTTCCTACACTTTCAACCCTGCCGCCGATGAGCCCCTCTTCGTCCAGGAGTTTGGCAACGTCAGGGATAATGAGAATGGCCTTCTGGCCCAGAGCATCAGGCTGGCCTTCGTGGACCTGACCTACCAGGAAGACACCTATCGCGTATCTGTGGAGGTCCCGGGGGTGGTGGGTGGAAACATCGACCTGAGGATGAACGACGACAGCATGGTTGTAAACACCACCGGGGACATAATCTACCACTCCCATATCAAGTTCTTCCAGCTCGTGAACCCCGACACGGCCAAGGCGACCACAAGAACGGCAACATCACCGTCGAGGTCGAGATGAGAGCGGAGCCCTCCGATAAGGGCTGAAAGAAGGTCAACGTCGAATAGCCCCCTCAAAGCTCTCAATCAATGGGAGGGTTTGACCAATCACGCCCTTCGGGGCGAAAAGGATTTAAACTAGGAGCAGTCAAGTTAGTAACATTAAGTTAGTAATAAGTAGTTAGGAGAGATGTCTATGTTCGGTGGAAGAAGAAGACCATCCATATTCGACATGTTCGGGGATTTCTTTGGAAGGGGCTCCCCCTTCAGCGGAAGAGAAGGCGAGGGGGACTGGTTCAATGCCTCCTTTGAGGATATGATAAGAAGGCTGGAGCAGTCCGTGCCCGAGGAGATGCGCAACTACGTTACCGAGGAGCAGACCCCTGAAGGCAACATCAGGAGATATGGGCCCTTCGTCTACGGCTTCTCCTACAGCGCAGAGCCAGGTAAGGAGCCCCAGTTCCAGGAGTTCGGGAACATAAGGCCCACCCCTCGGGGAATGCAGCCTGCGCCCGAAGGCAGGGAGCCCCTGGTAGATGTCATGGATGAAGGAGATAAGTACAGGATCTTCGTGGAGCTGCCAGGCGTCGAGAAGGAGAACCTCAAGCTGGATGCGGCCGACAACAGCGTCCAGGTCAGGACCACTGACGAGAAGAAGTTCTACAAGATGATAGAGCTGGAGCAGGTCATTAACCCGGATACCTCCAAGGCATCGTACAAGAACGGCGTCCTGACAATCGATATAGATAAGGCCGCCAAGCGAACCGGAAAGGAAGTGAACATCGAGTAACTTCCTTCCCCT
>CAZKWM010000251.1:0-2819 GCA_964556405.1 uncultured Methanotrichaceae archaeon
AATTTAAAAAGAGTCAGACGATGACGTATATTTCGAATGTTAAAGCGCTGGGATAAGGGATAAGAGTTATGATGGAGAGATGTACAAGAAAAGGTCAATTTGAGAAGGTTTCTTTGGTGCGCTAACTAATTGGTTCGGAGAAGGTGTGCCATGCTTCCTTGATAATACCACTATGACCAGAATTGGTTTAAGAATCATGGCTTATGCATTGAGAATGCTAATATGATTTTATATAAATCCGTTAACATGATAGGCACGCGCGACAAATACGGGGACAAAAAATATTAAAGATTTTGTTATAGTTAGTGATCTATTTTATAATCTATATACTAGGGCCGATGAATCGGTAAACGAATTAATGCTAGCACCGTTCCTCCTAAATAAGCCTTCCCTATATGTATGCACAAAGCTAATGAAGGAATATTCTAAAAGAAATTGGGTAATATATCTCCTTGAATTTAATAAGAGATGATCTGGACACCAGAAGCCCATCGAATAACCAAGTTGAGCATGCTAAGAGAGGCGAAGAGTTAGATTATACCACATCGGTATAAGAGGGCGTTTAATATATGCCCTCTATCTTACTCCTCTTCCATACGGCAGCAATCACACTTGTGGTGCCACGCAGGCTCAGCATGCACTTTTACCTGGTTACCCGAGGAGTAATGCCCCTGTCCCATCTCCTGTACTATCTTTCTCACCTGGGCGGCATCCATCTCTTTGGGCATCACCCTTCCTACCTCCCGGCCGATAACCCCGTGGTGGCCCTCGACCTTATCTATGGTAACCACGGCATACTCGGGAGAATCCTCCTGGTCTCCATCGCTCAGATAGAGAAGGTTGCCGTAGTGGAAGCTGTAGCATAGAGGCCAGGTGTGGGCGGTCATGGCCTCTACCAGCTCATCTTCCTTTTTGAGCTCGGTGATGGAAAATATCCTATCTTCGTGTTTCATCGATCTCGCCTTCCACTACCCTGGGGGTAGCTGATGATAAATAGTTGCCCAAGGAATAGTTGCCTCAGAAGTAAGAAGCAAAAAAAGAGTTAGAAGAAGAATTAAGGAAAAGGGAGTAGATCCGCTCTTAAAAGGCGACGCTCCATCCTTCCCGGATAGTATCCTTCGCCATGTAACTGACTCCGTCCACCTTCAGTCCTTTGGAATCCAGCAGGGGGATCACACCTCCGCTGTTGGGAATCTGTAGGCCTATCGAAGGGATCTTTATTCATAAGGTCTGGCCGGCTTCTATGGTCCTGGATAAATCGAGTTTATTCTTATGATCCATAAATCGATACCGGCGTAGGAATACCCCAGGTAGCAAGATATTTTAGATTTTATAGATAAGTTATTATCTAAAATTATTGATAAACCAAAGCAAGATCTATTGGTGAACATAGGTCTTATTATATCGAAGTTTGAGCACTTCATCCTCGATAAATGAGGAGATGAATAGCCAATAAAAAAGGATCAGATGGCGGTACCGTGATAAAAGCCAAGGGAGGTTCTGAGCAGCAGGTCAAGGATAAGCGCCGCAAACAGGACCGCCCTGTAGTTGGCAGATTGAAGGAAGAGACTGTTTCCCCGCTCTGCAGTGGGGTTCCTGACGAAGTCCAGGTTCTGGGACAAAAGCCAAGCGCCAGCTAAGCCGGCCACTGCCAGGTAAATCATACCAGATCCAGCAGATAATCCTAGGCCTATAGATAGAAGGACGCCAATTATCCAGAAGATGGCTACTATATTAGCCGTCAAAGATGTGCCATAGGTCACAGGCAGGGTAGGTATGCCGTTCTTTCTGTCGCCCTCCACATCCCGGGAGGCGTCGCAGTTGGTGAACCCCCAGTCGGTGATGCAGATCATGGACGCCAGCAGAAGGGAGGCCGGATGAAAGCCGGGCCCAGCCTTTAAAAAGCTCGCGGGGGAGATGGCCAGCCACACCCCAAGGGGAACTATGCCGTAGGCTAGGCCTACCAGGACCCAACTGAAAGGCGTATTTCTCTTGGCCCATCCCGAGTAGACGGTGATGAGGACGGTGGCGGCTACCAGAGTCACAAAGCTCTCCGGGTTCAAATAGAGGGCCGAGGCCGCAGCCAGTCCCAGGAGCAGGAGGGCATAGGCCAGAGCGCCGCTTCTGCTCATCTTTGATGATGGCAGAGGCCTGCCAGGCATTCCTATCTTGTCCACCTCTATGTCGTAAAAGTCGTTGAGGACGTAAGAACTGGTTATGGCGCAGTAGGCCCCGAAGGTAGCTATGAGGAAGGGCACGAGAGCTGGAAGGCCGCCTGTGAAGGCGTAGGCTGAGAGCATAGCAGAGGCCGCGGGAAGGGCCAGGTCCATGGGAGCCAGGGGAGGACGCAGGAGCTCAAGGTGGGCCTTGTACCTGGAGAGGCAGACGTCGGCCGTGGGATCACCCCTGGAGGAACTCTGCAACGAGGTCCATGTGTTCTCCCGGATGGACGAGGTAGTCCAGACTTCCCGCGTCCTTCAGGAGAGGGTACATCTCCGTTCCCTTGGTAAGACCCAGGGCCTTGAGCTTGCGGCTGTCAGGGGCATCTACCCTTCTAAGCTCTGGGATCATGGGGTATTTTTTATTCTCCACAAAGCCCTCGGTCGTGTAGAAGTAGGCGGCCCCTCCCATCTCCTTGAAGGGCTCATAGATGGAGGAGAAGCTCCTAGCCACGAAATTGGACATCTTGAGAGTCTTATTGGAACGGTTTACGGTGACGTGGCCATAGTCAGGGGGCACCAGGACCTTATCCCCGGCTGAGGCATAGATCACCACGGCATCGCTCAGATCCTTATTCTGTAGAAGATAAAGGGCCTCGC
>CAZKWM010000252.1:0-2809 GCA_964556405.1 uncultured Methanotrichaceae archaeon
ATATCATCGCAGATAGTTATAATTTACGCACGTCCCTCCTCCCCGACCTGAAGACAGGGGTCTCCGGGGCTGAAGTGTTAATATGAACTAGCAATAGGGTAATGGATGGATTATAGCAGAAAGAAAATAATGAGCTAAGCCTTCAATCGAGCGTACTCCTCAGCCCAGTACGTGATTATCATGTCCGCCCCTGCCCTCTTTATGGACAATAGCGATTCTAGGAACGCTGCCTTCTCGTTCAGCCATCCCATCTTGGCCGCGGCCATGATCATGGAGTACTCCCCGCTGACCTGATAGGCAGCTGTGGGCACCCCGAACCTGTCCTTGACTGACCTGAGGATATCCAGGTAGGGCAGGGCAGGCTTTACCATGACCATGTCTGCGCCTTCCTCTATGTCCAATTGAGTCTCCCATAGGGCTTCTGCGGCGTTGGCAGGGTCCATCTGATAGCTTTTCCTGTCCCCAAAGGCGAAGCTAGACTCGGCGGCTTCCCTGAAGGGGCCGTAGAAGGTGGAGGCGTACTTGGCGGAGTAGGATAAGATGGGCGTGTCGATGTAGCCTTCCAGATCCAGAGCGGTCCTTATGGCCCCCACCATGCCGTCCATCATGCCACTTGGGGCAACGATGTCCGCCCCGGCCTCGGCTTGGCTAACGGCAGCCTCCCCTATGAGGGGCAGGGTCTCATCATTCAGAACCTCCTGGCCCCGGACCAGGCCGCAGTGGCCATGGCTGGTGTACTCGCAGAGGCATAGATCGGTTATGACCACCAGGTTAGTAGCCTCCTTGATCCTCCTCACCGCCCCCTGGACCACGCCGTGGGGGTCGTAAGCCTGGGAGCCGACCTCGTCCTTGTGCTCCGGAAGGCCAAAGAGGAGGACCGCAGGAACTCCCAGATCTTCGAGCTTTCCTGCCTCCTCTGCTATAGTCAGGAGGCTTTGCCTGAACTGCCCGGGCATGGCCTCTATGGCCTTGGGATCCTTGATTCGTTCATCTATGAAGATGGGCTGTATCATGCTCTGCAGAGAGAGCCTGTTCTCGGAGACCATCTCCCGAACTCCTGGCTTTCTAAGCCTTCTCATGCGTTTCATGTCTCTCCCTCCACAGTCTCGTCCTCCAGCTTGAATAGATCTGATAAAGATTTGAGCAGGGACGAATCGCCGTGCTCCGCAGCCTCCTTTAGGGCCTTGGTGGGCTCGGACAGAAGCTTGTTCACTATGGAATGGCTCATATCCATGAGGACCTTCTGCTCTATCTCTCCAAGGGTGTGGTAGGCTGAAAGCTTGTTCATGGCCCTCTTGCACTCCTGGTCCTTGATAACCTCTGCCTGGGAATATAGAATTGCTAAAAGATCCTCGGCCTCCTTCCTCTTGTACTTGGCTTTAAGGAGGCTTAACTCCTCTTGGATGATACCCTCTACCTTCTCCACCTCAGCCAGTCTACGCCTCATGTTCTCGCTACTTATCCTCTTCAGGCTGTCGATGTTGTGGAGCTGGACATTGGGAACCTCGCAGGCGGCCTCGTCCACGTCCCTCGGATTGGCGATGTCTATAATTAGGAGCTTCTCCATCCTGCCCTGCATGACATCCTCAATATCTTCTTTTAGTAGGATGTAGTGAGGGGCAGAGGTTGCGCTTATCACCACATCCGATTGGGCCAGCTGGCTTCTCATCTCATCGAAAGGTATGGCTTTAACGCCCAAGCAATCAGCCAGCTCTTTGGCGGTCTCATAGGTCCTGTTGGTTACGTAGAAGGACCCGACGTTCTTGGCCAGAAGAGCCCTAGATATGAGCTCTCCCGTCTCTCCTGAGCCTATGACCAGGATGGTCTTGCCAGATAAGTCTCCTAAGATCTCCTCAGCTAAATCCACGGCTGCAGAACCTACCGATATGGATCTCTCGTTGATCCTGGTCTCTTTCCTGACCCTCTTGCCCACCTGTATGGCTTTTTTAAAGGCCGTGTCCAGCCTCCAGCCCGTCATCCCAGCCTTTTGAGCCGATTGATACAGGTCCTTTACCTGGCCTAGAATCTGATCCTCCCCTAAAACCATGGACTCCAGGCCCGAGGCGAGCCTTACGAGGTGGAGAAGGGACTCCTCCTGGTTGTAGAAATCGACGATGCGGGAGGACATCCTGGCCTTCTTGGCCAGGTCGAATAGCACCTTCTCCCCCCTGGGAGAGACCACGTAGATCTCCACCCTGTTGCAGGTCTTGAGGACGGCGCACTCCTCGATTTTGTCGTGGGATTTCACCCACTTAAGGAGGGTCGGGACATCCCCGTGCCAGGCCTTCTCGATCTCATCGATGGATGCCTTGCGGTGAGTCACGAGCATAGAGGCGATCTCGCTCATCCGCTTAAGGGGATGCTCGGGCTCTCATATAGGCTTTGTCATTGGAATTCATCCCTACCTTTGGGATTTACCTATCCTTGTAATTTGATGCAGAGAAACCTTCGGATTCTTTTCATCCTGTTCCAATACATACGGACAAACCCTCCTTCTTTGGAGTGATAAAGGGCTTTTTGATGATCGTGTTCTTCTTGAGGAGGGGATTTACTTATGCGAGAACTCAAAAAAATGATAATATTTTCTTTTTGACTTTGCCTCGAAGTTGCTGTGTTGAACAACCAAAGGTCTCTGCTCTTAGTTAGTATTTAAATTGTACTATGGATCACGGGTACAAGGTGAGCGAGGATTCCTATTTACTTTGTTTTACCGAGTGTTTTTCTAGAATAGATCTCCATCCAGCCCAATGACCGCCCTTACGAGGTTCAATATTCTTGGTTTATCGTTTTTTTCTGGCTGTTCTTCGAT
>CAZKWM010000253.1:0-2799 GCA_964556405.1 uncultured Methanotrichaceae archaeon
TTCCACCTCATGAAGCCTGCCCGTCCTAACCATATAAAGCCTCGTCCACCACACGATGGAGAGGGGTTTCAGAATCAGGAGGCTTATGAGCCCCGTGATCAGGGAGAAGGGCTGGACCTGGACATTTTGCGCCATGGTAAAGGATGCCGAGCTTCCGAGCATTCCAAGGCCTGCCGATATGGCCTCCACCACCAGCCAGAGCACCATGACGTCTAATTTGTTATAGTTGAAGAAGCTGATGCTGGTCTTTATGGCCTCGACTGCGCCCAGGTCGTCTACCACCAGGGCATAAGGAGCTGCTGCCAGGATCAGGGTGATGACCAGGGCGTAGATGACGAAGAGCGCGGAGCCAGCCACTATCATGCCCACGAAGGTGTGGTTTTGGGCAGCGGTCTCGGGGCTCATGGATGGAGACCAAGAGAGTGCGGCAGGGAGGAAGAAAACAAAACCTGCCAGGATGGTCAGGATGGAAATGATAATGATGATGAACATGGGAAGGAAGTTCCTTCTACCCCCTGACCACAGGGTGGCAAGGGTGCTCCTGCCTTCTTTCATGGTCTGGACTGCCATGGATACGGCTCCGGCGGTGAAATAGGAGCCGGCAAGGGATAGGAGGACCATAAAGACCATCAGAGCTCCCAGGATTCCCCCTAGGTAAGATTGCATCCAGGAGGCCTGCTCCTCCAGGGTTTTCAACTGAGCTATCTCCGGTTGGATAAGGCCCACTACCAGGCCTGCCAGGGCAACTACAGCCGTGGCAATTACAACCACGTATAGGATGAAGGGCAGGGCGAGGTTTAGGTTCTTCTTCCAGACTCCAAAGCCGTCGCCTATAACCTTGCCCAGATCTTCGTACATATGCCCGTAAATTTCCTCATGGAATTTTAACTTATAGGGTGGTGAAGGGCGAAAGTACCCTGTCTTTAAGCCGATCTCATCAACTATTCGAATTAATGGCGATTGTTGCTACCTCGCAGCAAAATGGGGTGCCCATGTCATCCCTTTCGCTCTAACTGGATCAATTATATAAGTTATGTCGATAACATATTTTATATCAGACATGCGATGGAAGAGTAAGTTGCTGCTTCGCAGAATCGCTCTGAACTCAAGGTGTCTGGCTTCACTGGGGAGTCCTATGCGTAAAATCTAGAACGTTGAGTAATGACCTGAACCGTACTTCAGCTTGCTGAGATATCGGGAACCGCACTTGTGGACTGCGGGGGTGAGCCTGTGGAGATGCGACCTCCGGCTTGGACAGATGCCCAAGTAAGCATCGTGTCGGCGAAGCAGGAAGCCCTACCCTGAAGGGTAGGGGGAAGTCGTTATCTAGCTCTCAAGCCCCTTCCAGATCTCGTCGCCCACGTGGTGCAGGGACTTGACGGCCTTGCCTGAGCCGTGCATCTCCGTCCCTTGTATCATAGCCCTGCCTATGGCCAGTGGCTTTCTGTGCTTCTCCTCCATGACTATGACCAGATCCCCCTCCTTGATATCGGGGTCCGCAGTCACGATCCCCGGGCTCATGACATCGGCTCCATTGGCTATGTATTTCACCGCTCCCGAATCCACCACCACCAGGTTCTTCTGGGGGAGGAGGTCAATGGCACCCTGAACCGTGAAGAAGGGCTGGCCCTCCACGATCATGATAAGGGGCTTGCCGTTGACGAAGACCACATCCACGTCGTCATCAGTCACGGTCATCTCCAAGGAGGCCTTACGCAGGGCTTCGGCATCCTTAACAAAAGGCTCCAGGGCAGAGACGATCCTCCTGGCCTCGCTGCCCTTGAGGTGATGTCTGGATTTCACCTTCATAGAAGGTGGGATATCCCGACAGGTTTAAATATGCAACGAGCAAGTCTGTTTTTGAAGCCTTTTGCGGTTACATCGCTGGAGAGAGGTTTAATGGGTCAGAGACCGCTTGATATTCTGAATGAATCACTGAATAAGCCCGTCATCGTCAAGCTCAAGGATGGCAGGGCTTTTCGGGGAGAGCTACAGGGATACGATATCCACATGAACCTGGTGCTCGATAACACTGAAGAGATAGCAGAAGGGGCGGTCGCAAGGAAGATTGGGACCGTAATCGTGCGCGGAGACAACGTAGTATATATTTCGCCGTGAGGTGTACGTAAGTGACTAAAGGAACTCCTTCTATGGGATTACGCCACAAGAGATCGCACATCAGGTGCAGAAGATGCGGGAGCATATCCTTCAACTTCAAGAGAAAGGTGTGCGTCAAGTGTGGCTTTGGTTCAACTCCCAAGATGAGAAGCCACAAGTGGATGAGAAAAGCTGGCTATTAGGGCGGTGAGGGGCTTGCACGACGCTTGCGGCGTGGTTGGCATCTCCCTCAAGGAGAATTGCAACAACGTGGCAAAGTCTGTGTACTATGCCCTATATGCCCTTCAGCACCGCGGGCAGGAGGCAGCGGGCATAGCCGTCCATGACGGCAAGGCCATAAGGATCCACCGAGGCATGGGCCTGGTGGCCGAGGCCTTTAACGATGCCCAGATAGGTCTTCTTAGAGGCTCCGTGGGAATAGGCCACGTCAGATATCCTACCACAGGCAGGTCATGTATAGAGAACACCCAGCCTGTGATGATCAGGTACAAAGACGGGGCCATAGCTGTTGCACATAACGGCAACTTAGTCAACTCCGCTTTTCTCCGGGAGCAGCTCGAGCAATCCGGAGACATCTTCAACTCTTCTTCTGATACCGAGGTCATTGCCCACCTCCTGGTCAGGGAGCTTCTAAGACACGACCTTCCCGAGGCCATGAGGGCGGTCATGAGAAAGATCGTT
>CAZKWM010000254.1:0-2792 GCA_964556405.1 uncultured Methanotrichaceae archaeon
AGAAACGGTCACTTGAATACCTCTCCAGCCTCTTTGTACCAGAGGAGGAGGTCCAGGTGGCCCATGGGTATTCCTATCTTCTCAGAGAAAGCCTTCATCTTACGCTCTATTTCCAGGTATTTCTTCTTGGAGAGGGTTGTCGGTATTTCGTCGATAACACCCATAAGCTTCAGGTTCTTCAGTATGTGCCTATCCAGGATGGCCAGGTTTTCCCCGAGGCCTATGTTCCTAAGGTAGTGGCTGGCTTCCTTATACCCAAGGCCTTTGACGTTCTCCACTAGCCATTCCCTGGCCTTCTCCGGGTTGGAAAAGCCTGAGATGACATCCCGTATGGATCTCGCGGCGAAAAGCTCCCTGGCCTCGCAGATGTAATCGGCCTTTCTGTAGCTGAATCTGACCCCGACTAGCTCCTCTCTGGTCTCATCGGGGCCGCTGCATGCCAGCATGGATTTGCTTACCATGCGCTCTATGGCCGCCCAGCACGTCCTGGCCCTGGACTGGGGGGTGAGGAGGCAAAAGGCCATCTCCCTGAAGAGGTCCTCATCGGTTCCCTTCTCCCAGATCTCATTGAACTCCCCGAGCCTGACCACTATAGTGCACTTTACCGGCAGGTACAGGTCCTTAAGGTCTTTGATTCTGTCTGATTCCACCGTTCCGCCTTCGTTTACCACGTATTTAGGCGTTTTCAGGAATTTCTTGTCGGTTGGGATGGGCGATTCATACTCTAAACCAGGCTGATCGTAATATCACCTATCCCCGAGGTAACGTGGATTCTAAGGGTTGGTCCGGGCTTGCCATGGGCCTCATTCACGTAGGCGTTCCCACATTCCACTACAGATCGTTTCCCGTCTGGAGATTGCCCCCAGATCCTGCTGGATGTAAACCGCGGCACCTACGTCCCTGGGAAGTTTCAGTGTCAGTTGACCGACTCCTGACTGGATGCTGGCATTAAAATCTTTGGTCCATTTTCCCCCAAGGTATAGGGTTAGATCTCCAGTACCTGAGTTAATCGTAAGGCTGGTGAGGTTCTATGCCTCCCAAAGACATGGAGCTATCTACAGTCCCTAGGTTCAGGTTGAGGCCCAAGGGCACGTTATCATTGAGCGATAGGTTCCAATCGTACTTTACATCGCCCTTCGGCGGCGTGCTGCAGGAGGGCTGCCTCCCCTGCAAGCTTCCCAGGCCTCCCGAGGTGCTATAGGTAAACTCGGGCTTCCTAGGAGGGCACATTGTAGATGGTCAGCACTGAGATTGGACTGGTCAACGTAATATCCGGGCCATCCAGTGGTTTGCCCAAGGCTTTTACTTTCCCCAGGCTCAAAGCTTGAGGCCATCTTAAAATCGTACTTGGTGCCGTAGTTAGGGATTCTGATCGTCTCTTTGTTGTCCTCTACTGAAGGAGACTCGAAGTAAGAACGTGCATTAAAGCTCCCGCGTCCGTATTTCCAGGTATCTAGATTGATTTGGCCAGACTGCTCTACATATGCCTTCTGGGAGCCAATCGCTGTCTCAGCCTTATCTGAGTGCCCAGAGATAGATCCACTGATCACACTGGTATCTACCCCTGAGGTTGATGTTCCATCTGATCCAGATGCTCCAACCTTAATCGCATCGCCATATGCGCTAGAAAATCGCTGCCCAGCTGAGACCTTACCGTTAGAGATGAATGCCCCATTGGAGAAACCTTTGAGAGATCCATGGACTTATGGATATCTTGGATGATGCAGCGTGCCCATCCGATGCTCCGGCTATGGTATAGGCATGTATTTGCTCAGCCTTATCGACGTCCAGCCGCTCACGGCGGATATATCGGTATCGCCTTGCTTTAGGAGGTAAGTATAATCATAATGGTTTGAGTTGATTATATTCACCCCAATACCTACTACACCGACGTCATTACCTATCAAATGACTTTCAGAGAGGTTACCACTACCTGATAAGGTCTTTCCTAGAGACTCCGAGGCCAATTCAGTCACTGAACTGAAGCTATTATCGGTGGTTGACTCGTAGCTACTGATACTGCTGCCTACATTGCTTATTATTCAGACATCGATGGCTGCGGAGGGGGATATGAGAACCGCCATCATAGCCATTATAATTGGTATCGCTGGAGCTTTCATTATATGCCCTCCGACATCAGTATATTTGATGCGCCGTTGCCTGGACTAGCCTTAGGTGTTCCTATACCAGATCTAATATACAGTTCATTAAACGCACCGTGGGTAACTAAGGTATATCAAAGTACCTTTGGTACTCGGGACTTATGCATTTAAGTAACTTTGGAGTGAACCCTTCCAGGTGAAAAGAGAGAAGGCTGAGTGGAAGGCTAAACCTTCCCTTATCAGCTGTTCCTAGATCGGGATGTAGTCGAGCTAGGATCATATATGTCATACTGGGGTGTTCTTGGATATGCTACCTCCTTTTAGCCCCTCCCTCGCCCTTAGAAGCAATATTTCTAGAGATCAAGCCCCCGTTGATAGTCAGGCTACCTGAATTAAAGATTGCTCCCGCACATTCTTTGGCGGTGTTCTCCACGACCTTGGATTCATTAAGGGTCATGGTGCCTTTGTTATAGATGGCTCCACCCTTATCTGATGTAGAGTTATCTGTGATAGTGCAGTTCTTTACTAAAACCGTTGTGTTTGACTCTATATTTAGACCGCCAGCCCATCCTTCATTATCGGCGATAGTACTATTGACGATCTCGACACTCGAATGGCCCTGGAGAGGGATGAGAATTCCTATTTACTTTGTTTTACCGAGTGTTTTTCTAGAATAGATCTCCATCCAGC
>CAZKWM010000255.1:0-2768 GCA_964556405.1 uncultured Methanotrichaceae archaeon
CTATAACCTCGGCCTGCCTTCGGTACTTTCGCTGCTCGAACTCCGAGGTGAGATACTTCCAAGGGTCGGTGCTTGAGAACTTTTCATCTAGATAATCAGCCGTCCAGGGGTTATCTATATCATCGCCTTCTTTCTTTCGGGCATTTTTATTGGGCCAAAAACTCTGATCATGTCCTTTTTAGCATTTTCTTTAACTAGAGCTTTAAATCGAGCCCTTCAACTTTACTGGGCCTAAATTTTAGAGATTCTATTTAAAATAGCCGTATATTCCTCGGCAATCTCCGTCCATCAAGTTAAAATAACTTCATAGGTCTATAACTTAGATTCTATGCAGTCAAGAGAGGATGAAGACCTGATAGACGTGGTAGAGGGATTGGAGAGGGATATAGACTACTTGAGGATAAAGCTCGTTGAGCTAAAGGATAAAAGAGCTGGAGCTGATTTGTCCTCGAGTAAGGCAATTTAAGTGTCAGGGGACTGCATGATATCCATTAGTTATAGATGCCTAATCATCCCTATATCGGGCTCCAAATCCCTTTTGGGAGATACACCCGCTGATTGAACCACTTTACTGCTCTAGATGCAGGCATCTTAGAAACCTTAATCTCCAGTCTCTCACGCATTAGATAGGCATCTCTAGATCCACATTCAAGCTTGGCCCAAGCATTCCCAATCACCAAAATCTATTAGTCCCGGTGCTGAGCTTTTGTAAGCATCGTGTCCATGGCAGAAGGTTCAGAAGGTTTGGGATGCTCCAGTAATCCCAAGGATTCCACGGGGTCCATAGGTTCCAATGGTTTGACATGCCCCATTGATTCCAGCGGTCCCTATAGTTCCAGCAATCACAGCGGTTCTTTTGGTTCCAGTTCCAGACTATTGCGCCATCAGCTGAAGGTGGCCTGGCCATCCATCGCCGCAGTGCTCATGATTTTATTGATCTCTTACCTGATCTTTCCCCTCCTGGACGGCCTGGTGCTGGGCATGGTATTTGCCTACATCGGCCGGCCCATAAGGGACCTTTTCGGAAGCAGCCGCAGGCTTGGGGCAGCGATTGCTACCTTTTCCATCATCCTTCCTCTCTCGGCCATAGCAAGCATTGGGGTTGTGGAGATGGTAGGCCAGCTCCAGTGGATATTAGGCCATCAAGGCGACCTTCTTGGGACGGCATCCAGGTACGTGGTGGACCACCCCGCCCTGGAGGTGGTCTACGAGGACCTGGCCGGGGGAATAAATCACCTTTTGGTTACAGCAGCCTCTGTCGCTACCAGCTTTCCTCTGGTGGGCCTTGGAAGATCTCTCTCCATGGGCATCATCAACTTCCTCATATCCTTCCCAGTCTGCTACTTCCTACTGGTGGATGGAGGCGGGCTCAAAGGGGCAGTCATGACCTTCCTGCCCAAGGAGAAGGCCGGAACTTACGAGAAGCACTTGATCAGGGTCGACCGAGTGATAAGCGGAGTTTACATGGGCAGCATCTATACGGCCATCGCCGGAGGACTCACCTCTGCCGTGATATTCTACCTATTCGGAGTCCCAAGGCCTCTGGCTTTGGCCAGCATCGTCTCCCTAGCAGGCATGGTCCCCTTTCTAACCTGGTTGGTCTTCATCCCCACCTCTATCTTTCGATACTACACCATAGGTCCCCTGGATGCCGTGCTCTTCTTCCTGGCGGGGTCCATCCTGGTCCACCTAGCAGAACTCCTCATAAGGCCTTACCTGGTATCAGCCGCCTCATCGATCCACCCTCTGTTGGTGCTCATATCCTTCATGGGCGGTGGGATGGTGGCAGGCATGGCAGGGTTCTTCCTGGCCCCGGCCTTAGTAGGCATAATCGTCGGAACTTACCAGGTCATGGCCGAGGAGGCAGAGCTGCGCAGGAGGTCCGGGCTCTGTTCTGAGTCTGAGGTGGATGGGCTCGGAGGGGGAACCTGGTGATATCTCCGGGATCGAGGGGATGGATAATGCTGCCAAGATACGGTAAAGTTGAAGAGGGGTTAGTAGGATTGGGGGTAAGGATGAAGAGAGAAATCTTGATTGTGGCTTTTGTCCTGTCTATTATGGCTCTGCCGGCTCTTGGGGATCTGACCGAGTACCAGATGGGCTTTTCTAAAGGCCTGGAGGCGGGGTTCCTCATGGGAGATCTGAAGGGAAGGGCTCTGTACTCGTCAGACGGTGTTAAAGAATATAACAGCTATCTGGACCAGTACAACAACCTCATCTCCTACGTCTTCGGGGATAATGCAACCCTGCTCAGAAAATACTTCCTCGGACCCATGTACTACATGAACCCAGCTACGCCATATGGGCCTATGCCTGATGCCCATGGAAGGATTGGAGAGTATCCAGCCGATGCTTTCTATACAGCCACAGGTTCGGGGCCTAGGGTCAACGCCAATAATCCGGGAACAAACGCCATGCCGTGGGTATAAAATCAATTTTTTGACAAAATGTACAGTAGCAAAAAATTTTAACTACCAAGAAATCCTTAACTTGATATAATGCCCAAGACGTGTCCATTCTTGAATCGGGTCTGCCTGGGGGAGGAGTGCGCCCTGTGGATGAGCGCCACGGTCAAAATACTAAAAGATGACGAGGGTGACGATCACGTCGATTACGATACCTGCGCCTTCAGGCTGATAGCTGAGAGTTCCTTTAGACAGATCTCCAAGGATGTCCTAGTGGATTTCCCTGGATACTCCAAGTGGTTTGATTGAGGTATGAGGGCTCATTATCTGAAATTTAGGAAAAGATCAGGGCTAATCCCCGCC
>CAZKWM010000256.1:0-2766 GCA_964556405.1 uncultured Methanotrichaceae archaeon
CTGAGGATGTAGAAGAGGCCATGAAGTATAGAGGCTTCCCAGATGTTCCCAAGACCGATGAGAATATAAAGAAACTTTATAGGGAGGTCCTGGCCCACCACCTCAATTAGTTTTGTTGAAAAACATGTCTTAACCCTTTTGATTTATTAGCTGAGACTCAGCTTATAAAAAGGCGATAGGAAGAACTGGGAGATAAAGCCCCAGTCCAAGGATATTGAGAATACCCTAAAGCATAACCCTAGAGTTCAATAGCTCTTCCTATTCCTGGTCCTTACATCGTAGATCTGATAGGAGTCCCTATCCTTATCCTGGAGGCAGATGTAGTTGAACTTGCGATCGTCCTTATGCTCCTCGAACTCCTCATGGGCATCCTCCGTGCAGCTCTTGCAGGCACCCCTGGGAATGGACACACAGTAGGCCGAGTTCAGTATTCCATAGCCTCTCTGGGCCGTGGAGGCGATGGTCATGTAGCCGTGGCAGTCCTTGCACAGTCTCACCGACTCCTCCTGGCTCTCGTTGATCATGTCAGTATCGTAGAAGATCCTCTTGCGCCTGCGGTAGAAATCGCCTAATTCTGACTGGGCGCTCTCCATCAGCAGGTCCCTGTTCTTCCATATATCAAGAAGCTCATCAACGGTATCTTCTATGGACCTGTTCATCTCATCGGACTGGGTGAACCTTCCGGGGGCAAAGCCAGGCTCCTTTACATAGGAGTAGTCCAAACCCGCCATGGCCTGTATAATGGCCGTGTTCACATAGGGCAGGGCGGTCTCTATGGCGTAGCCCCCTTCCAGGACGCAGATGTCCGGCGCCAATTTCTCATTCAGCCTGGCATAACCCTGGGCCGAGAACCTCATGTTGGCCAGGGGATCGGTGAAGTGGTTATCCTGGCCTGCGGAGTTCAATACCAGTTCAGGCTTGAAGTCCTTGAGCACCGGCAGTATAAAGTTGTCCAGAACGTAGTGAATGCCTTCGTCCGTGGTCCCGGGCGGCAGGGGAACATTCAGGGTTCTCCCAAGGGCTTGAGGCCCTCCCATCTCATTGGTGAAACCCGATCCAGGGTAGAGGGTTCTGCCGTCCTGGTGGAAGGAGATGTAGAGCACATCTGGATCGTGCCAGAAGATATCCTGGGTGCCATCGCCATGGTGGACATCCGTATCCACTATGGCTATATTCTTGTGGCCGTACTTGGTCCGGAAGTATTCGACCATGATGGCCATGTTGTTGATGTTGCAGAATCCCCTATTTCCGTGAACAACCATCATGGAGTGGTGGCCCGGAGGCCTAGCCAGGGAAAAGCCATTCTTGATCTCTCCCTTCTCCAGGGCATCGGCCAGGGTCATGGCGCTGCCTGCTGCTACCAGGTGGGCCTCGGTGATCTGAGACTCCACGTCAGGGACGCAGAAGTGGGTCCTAGCAATGTCCTTAAGGGTGGCAAGCCTCGGCTTTAACTCCTCTATCTGGGGAAGGTCCATGAGGCCCTCCTCAAAGATCTGATCCCTTGTATAGAGGAGCCTCTCCTCGCGCTCGGGGTGGGTCGGAGATATGGCCCAGTCGAAGGCAGGGAAGAAGATAAGGCCGGTCTTTTCGGCTCTGCCTTTGCTTTCAGTTTTGATTCCAACCATTTCAGGGCCTCCATCCCTCAAGGATGCCCGCCGGCACCTCCAGCCTCACATCCAGAAGCCTTCCCACCGTGGACCAGCCTCTGACCATGTTGAAGATCTCGCTGTAGGTAACCTCTGCCTCTTTGGCTTGCTCTCCGATGCCGAGCCTCTCTGCCCTCTCAGCCAGGAGCTTCCTGGCCAGGGCCTCTGCCTGCTCCAGGTTCATGTTTCTGCCAGTAACCTTTCCTGTTAGGCCTTCTTCTGCCACAGAGTAGGACCCCTGTTCCGTGTCTACCCTGAGGTTTAAGGTCAGGGTGGGCCTGGCAACCGCGGCACCTATGGCGTTGGCCACCGAGGCGTATTCGGGTACTATGACCTTGGCTTCAAGCTTCTTGGCTACCAGGGGCACCAGAGGCGGCGCGCCTCCTCCGACGCCCACCACGCATTGTGCCTTAAGCTTCTCGTTCTTCACTATCTCCCAGACGCGGTAGGCGGGCTCCTGCTCCCACTCCATGAACATCTGCTCCACCTCTGAGACTATCTTTGCCACAACGGCATCCACCACCATCTGGGCTGCCTTCTCCGGGGTTACCCTGAGCTTCGATGCCACGCTTTCCATGGCCTTCCTGGCCAAGGCCAGATCCCCAATATCGGTCATGCCCAGCACCCTCATGGCATCGGTAGGCGTCGGTCCCGGCCCTCCCATGCAGAAGGCTGCACCGTCCCTGCGAGGCCCGACATCAACGCAATCCTGGGCCACATTCACGATGCTGTCGCCGCCTATAGCCACGGACTTGACGGCAAAAGCCCTGATGTGGGTCAGAAGGTTCTCAACCTTCGCTCCCTTGGAGGAGAGAAGGGGCTCGCCTGAGAGGATCAAAGCAAGGTCGGTGGTGGTCCCTCCAATATCCACGACCACAGAGGTCTGCTCCACCGTAGTCAAAGCCAGAACTCCCATGATGCTGGCGGCGGGGCCTGAGAAGATGGTCTCCACGGGCATCTCCACTGATTTCTCCAGGGGAAGGGTTCCACCATCTGCCTTGAGGATGTACACTGGGGCAGAAATCTTCCTCTCCTTCAGGGCTCTCGCCACCTGCTCTGTGAACTCCCTGTAGCTGTCCTTGGTGGCAGCGGTAAGGAGAGTTGTGGCTGCTCTTCGGGG
>CAZKWM010000257.1:0-2759 GCA_964556405.1 uncultured Methanotrichaceae archaeon
TTGCCAGGATTGGCGTCCCTTACTGTCCCATCCACAAGACAAGAATAGAATCTCAATCCCCGGAGAAGATCGCAGACAGCATCGCCAGGGAAGCCGAGGGGATGGTCACCATTTTGGCTCCCATAATCCGTCAGAAGAAGGGAACTTACGGCCAGCTTCTAAAAGATCTGAACTCCGAGGGCTTTGCTAGGGTTCGGGTGAACGGAGATATCATCAGGACCGATGAGGAGATCGACCTGGACCGCTATAAGAAGCACGATATCGAGGCCGTCATCGACCGCTTGGACCCGAAGGATGATAGGTCCAGGCTGGTGGAGGCCTGTGAGAATGCCCTAAGAAAGGCCGATGGCCTCCTCATAGCCCTGGACTTGGAGGGAAAGGAGTGCCTCTTCTCCGCCAAGATGGCCTGTCCTGTCTGCGGCATGGCCTTCGAGGAGCTTCAGCCCAGGATGTTCTCCTTCAACAGCCCCTTTGGCGCCTGCGAAGCCTGCAACGGCCTGGGCATCAAGATGGAGTTCGATCCCGATCTCATCATCCCTGACAAGGATCTCTGCCTGGCCGATGGGGCCGTGGCCATGTACAGGAACAGCTACGACGGCTTTAGAGGCCAGTACTTGGGAGCTGTGGCCAAGCACTTCGGCTTCGACATATTCACTCCCATCAAGAACCTGGACCAGAAACAGTACAACGCCCTGATGTATGGCTCCGACGAACGCGTCCAGTTCCACATGAGCATGAAGGACGGCGATACCTACTGGTCCCACAATGGATGCTGGGAGGGCCTCCTTCCCCAGGCCGAGAGGCTCTACCACCAAACTGAGTCTGAGTACAGGCGAGAGGAGCTGGAGAGGTTGATGAAGATTCTCCCCTGCCCTAGATGCGGGGGGAAGAGGCTCAAGGATAAGGTCCTGGCAGTGAAGATCTCCGATAAATCCATCGTGGATGTAACGAATCTCTCCGTCAGCGAGGGGCTGGAGTTCTTCGACAGCCTCAAGCTCTCGGAGAAAGAGAAGGAGATCGCCCACCAGGTCTTGAAGGAGATCAGGTCACGCCTGGGATTCCTGGAGCATGTAGGCCTAGGGTACCTCACTCTATCCAGGAACGCAGGCACCCTCTCAGGAGGCGAGGCCCAACGCATCCGCTTGGCCACTCAGATCGGATCCAACCTCATGGGCGTCCTTTACGTCCTGGACGAGCCGTCCATAGGCCTTCACCAGAAGGACAACAACAAGCTTATAGAGACCTTAAAGGAGCTCAGGGATCTGGGAAATACCCTCATAGTAGTGGAACACGACGAGGACACGATCAGGAGCGCCGATCATGTACTGGACATAGGTCCTGGAGCTGGCATCCATGGTGGATGGGTGGTGGCCGAAGGAAGGCCAGAGGATATTGAGAGAAACGCAAAATCCCTCACAGGCCAGTACTTGTCGGGAAAAAAGAGGATAGAGATCCCCACCTCCAGAAAAAGGAGCGATTCTTACATCAGGATCAAGGGCTGTAGGCAGAACAACCTGAAGAACATCGATGCTAAGATCCCCATCGGGGTCCTGACTGTGATCACCGGTGTCTCGGGATCTGGCAAGTCAACACTGATCTACGATACCCTTTACAGGGCCCTCATGAAGAAGATCTACAAATCCAGTGAGGCTCCGGGGGAGTTCGATGAACTCTCCTTTGACTCGGAGATCGATAAGGTCATTGTGATAGACCAAAGCCCCATCGGTAGGACTCCCAGGTCCAACCCGGCTACCTATACCAAGGTCTTTGATGCCATCAGAGAGGCCTTTGCCGAGACCAAAGAGGCCAAAATTCGGGGATACAAAGGCGGGCGCTTCTCCTTCAACCTCAAGGGCGGGCGCTGTGAGGCCTGCCAGGGTGACGGCCTCATCAAGATCGAGATGAACTTTCTGCCTGACGTTTACATCGAGTGCGAGGAGTGCAAGGGCACCCGCTATAACCGTGAGACCCTGGAGGTAAAATATAAGGGCAAATCCATCTCCGCGGTCCTGGATATGACCGTGGAGGAGGCCAGGGAGCACTTCAAGAATATCCCCACTATAAGAAACAAGCTCGACACTCTTGTTGGGGTGGGCCTCGGATATATAAAGCTTGGACAGAGCGCCACGACTTTATCAGGCGGCGAGGCCCAGAGGATAAAACTTACCAGGGAGCTTTCCAAGAGGGCCACAGGTAAAACCATCTATCTTTTGGATGAGCCCACTACCGGGCTTCACTTTGACGACGTCAAGAAGCTTATAGCGCTCCTGGATGATCTGGTGGCCAAGGGAAACACCGTGGTGATCATAGAGCACAACCTAGACGTGATTAAGTCCGCTGATTATGTCATCGATCTGGGGCCTGAGGGCGGCCACAAGGGCGGGGAGATCGTTGCCGAAGGGACGCCTGAGGAAGTAGCAAAAGTAAATAGGAGCCATACGGGTCAGTTCCTCAAGCCCAGACTCTCTGCTAGCGTTAGGGCACAGGATAGCGATGCCTTGGCGGAGATCAAAATAAAGGTAACCTCGATCTCCTAGGGCTTTATTTTTTTAAAATCAAGGGGGATCCATCTCAGCGTTTCAATCCTCAATGGATAACAGCCCTTTAAACTCGCATGACCTAGGCACAGGGCATCGGTTGGATATATGGCAGGAGCTGCGGTTCAGTGCCATGGCGTCCGCATGCTTCTCATTTGCCAAGGCAATGTTTCAATCCCTATTGGGTTTTCTGATTAGCTGCAACGGTACCCTTAGAATTGC
>CAZKWM010000258.1:0-2712 GCA_964556405.1 uncultured Methanotrichaceae archaeon
GGCGTTGGCAAGCAGGAGTGCTACGCGGGCGCAGTCAACCTACCTGGTGGCGGAGCCCGGAGGGATATAGTTCTCTTTGGCCACTTCACCAACCAGACTTTCAATGAGCAGTTTGTAAGTGATGCCAAGGTAGAGTATATGAGGACGGCTCCTAAGGTTATCAATCTATGATTTAATCTTCGAGGATTCAACCTTCGAGGCGGCTTATAACGGCTGAGGCGACCTCCTCTGTACTGAGCCCTCCGCCCAGGTCCGGGGTGGTCATTCCCTCTTTTAAGGATTTATCGATGGCTTCCTCTATTTTCCTGGCTTTCTCTGGGAATCCCGACCACTCCAGCATCCTGGCAGCGCTCTTTATGGCCCCTATCGGATTGGCTATGCCCTTCCCTGCGATGTCCGGGGCCGATCCATGGATGGGCTCGAATAAGGCATATCTATCCCCCAGGTTGGCGCTGGCGCAAAGGCCGAGGCTTCCCAGGATTCCTGCAGCCTCGTCGCTCAGGATGTCACCAAAGAGGTTGGTGGTGACCAGGACGTCGAACTTCTCTGGGTGGAGGACCATGTTGTAGGCTGTGGCATCCACGTGCATGTCCTCGAACTCCAGGCCCCTTGCGGCTGCCTCGTCATGACAAACCTTCACAAACAGGTTATCGCTCTTGATAACATTGGCCTTATGAACGATGGTAAGCTTCCTTCTGCCAGGGCTTCTATCAAGGCATATATTGCAGGCCTTCTGGGCGATTCTCTCAGAACCCTTTCTGGTAATCACTCTAACAGTCCTGGCCTCGTCCTCCGAGATCTCCTCCAGGCCTGAGTAGAGGCCTTCGGTGTTCTCCCTGACTATTACAAAATCCAGGCCCTTACCCCTGATGGGCCGTATGTTGGCGTAGAGATCCAGACCTTTTCTAAGCCTCAGAAGAACGCTCCTGTATTTGGGATCCTTCGGGGTGGTTATGGCACCGAAGAGGATGCAGTCACAGCGCTTGATCTCATCGAAGTCCTCGTCGGCCATGGCCTCACCAGTGCGCTTCCACCTGCCATAGCCGACATCAAAGGGCACCATGTCCAGATCGGAGCCCACAGCCTCCAGCACCTTCAGGGCGCTGTCAATGACCTCGGGGCCTATGCCGTCGCCCTTGATCAGGGCTACTCTCTTAGAGCCTTTACCAGACACCTCAACGCCTCCGATATCTCGTGAGGCCCGTCTCCCCAGTGGACCACCATGCCCAGGTGGCCGTTTCTCTCTACCAGGCCTTTTCTCTCGGACCTGCAGCACCTGGTGATGAAAGGCCCCTCGGGAGTCATGGCGCTTAGAGGACAGGTGTTGATGAAATTGCAGTCCTTCTCAGGATATCTCTCCTTGAAGATATCCTTGGAGACCTCGCAGCCCACTATCTTCGGCCGGTCATGCACAACTGCATCGTGGTCCAGGGACCTTCCCAGGCCCGATGCCCGGCATGGATAGTAGGCGCAGTCGCAGTCGAACTCCCTGAGATCCATGACATTCATATTGAACTTGAGGCATAGATCCCCCAAAACTCCGCTGCTTTTCAGTTTCTCCAGGACGTAAGAGAGCCAGGAAGGATCGGGGGGCACCACATCCAGCACCTCCAGGGTCAGTATGGCCCCGGGGTCCGGGCGGTGTACGAAGGTCACGTGCTCGTCAGGGCCCTGGAAGAGGACCGTGTTGACCTGGCCGTTGTCCTGGCAGGCCTCATAGGCCAGCTCTATCAGCCTGGTCCTGTCCCTAGTATCTACCTTCTCAGGGTACACCAGGATCTCCCGGCCTGAAGCTATCAGCTCTAGGCTGTCTACGCCCCTCAAAAAGAACCACTGGGCATTTTTGCCTTTATTTTTGGCCTTGAAAAGCTTAGGTCCCTGGCGGGATATGATGTACTCGGTGGAGAAGTATATGGGGTCTCCGTACCTGTCGTCGTCTTTGACCCCTATAACCCTGTAATCGGCCGGAAAGATCACGTCTCTCCTTCCTCCTTTAGCGCCTTCTCCTTCCTTCGGTGGGCGGCAAGGCCTCCATCCTGCAGAATCACCAGGAGGAAGTCGGGGAGCCTTGTGCCCTGGACCACCGATCCCTCTACCCAGACTGTGCCTGCGGAGAGTTCCACCTCCACTTCGTCTCCCTCAGTGCACTTGATCTCAGCTTCGATAACGGGGAGGCCGACGTTTATGGCATTTCGATAGAAGATCCTGGCGAAGGATTTCGCAACCACAGCTGCCACGCCCGCCTCTCTCAAAGCCAGAGGGGCCTGTTCCCTGGATGAACCGCAGCCGAAGTTTCTGCCGGCCACAATGATATCACCTTTGCCTACCTTGGATGCAAAGCCGGGATCCAGGCCCTCCATGACATGGGCGGCCAGGATGGATAGATCCTTAGTCCTGAGATATTTACCAGGAATTATAACATCGGTATCCACATCGTTTCCGAATATCCAAGCCCGGCCCTTGATCATGGCTGGAAATGAGTATCGCCCGTATATGTTTTTTTGCCAGGGTTTCAGATAGATTTCTTAATATGCCTTTAAAAAAAATGTATGCTAATTGCACGCTAAACGTATACTTAACGAAAGGTAATATAGCTGAAATCCCCCCTTGATTCTACCATCTATTAGAGGTGGTAAGGCTGCTGGAGATCAGAAACCTTTACGTCAGCATAGGGGGCAAGCAGGTCCTCAAGGACGTAAATCTAAGGATTGG
>CAZKWM010000259.1:0-2673 GCA_964556405.1 uncultured Methanotrichaceae archaeon
GCCACCCGAAAGGTTTATAACCAGCATCTGCATTGGGAAAGTCCGGGCTGGTAGCTTAGTCAGGTAGAGCGAAAGGCTCTTAACCTTTAGGTCGGGGGTTCAAATCCCTCTCAGCCCGCTTTAAAGGTTTGATGGATCGTGGGGCTGTGGCCTAGCCAGGTAGGGCGACGGGCTCCAGCGGTATAATTTGATGATGAGCAACGGGTCTTGCCGAGGATCTCTCGACGGGGAGGTCTAATGACGATCCGTTGGAGCACTGAGAGTTATCGTACAGGCTCACTATCGGAGAGACCCGTCGATCGTGCGTTCGAATCGCACCAGCCCCAGAACATTTTTCGCAGCTCTTATATACCCAGAATGGAAGTTTTAGGGCCATGTACAGGGATATCCACACAATATGCTGGTCCATCAAGCAGGTCAACAAGAACCTGGGGGACAGAAAAGCCCTGGCCGACTATTCTATAAAGTACCTCAAGAACGCCTGCGCAGGGCTCTCGGCTATGGTAAAGGAGGCGGGAGCCAAGAAGCCTGACGAGGCCCTCGAGGTGATGAACAAGAACGGAAAAAATAAGACCTACTCCCTGGCTGAGATATCGGATATGCTCCTGGATGCCCGGAAGATCATGGAGCTAAACCTGATAGACAACATCGATAAATGGGCCAGAGCCAATATGGACTGGGAGGCTGCCAGGAGACAAAAGATCAGCTAAAACCTTTTTTAGAGTGAGTAAGAGAGGGTAGGCTGAGTAGGCTCTATTAAGTTTGTATACTCTAACCTCTAACTTCCTTGTGGCTTTTAGCTCCCACGATGATGGATCTCCAGAGGTGCGGAATCCAAAAGCTGGCGGTTTAATCTGTACGTTTTTATTACATAATGGGAATTCAAAAACCGAACCCTGAAAAAGAAACCTTTTAAACTATGCAATAAATGCCGAGTGTGTCTAACATATTACGGCTGTAGTTTCCAAGTTTTTCATCTGACCCCGTCTTATTATACCCGTTTCATTCTTTTCTTAAATTGATTAGTGAATATGTTCTATTTGTATTATCTCTATATAATCAAGTAATATCACTTCTGTCTTATATCCCCTCCTTATGTAGCAAAACTAAAAACTTGGAAACTACAGCAACATGATAAACACGCTCAATAAATACCTATATTCTATCAACCGCAACTCCAGCATCCTCGCCTTTTAAGATCTCAGCGCCTCAGAACTCATAGGGCTCATCATACCTCAGGCTAGTTTTCTCTTCACGGGCGCCGGGACGGTATCTTTTGGGCAGGTGAATATTAAGATTTGTTCACGGCCCATTTTGCTCCAGACCTTTTATCTCGCAAGACGCCTTGAGATGGCCCATGGTAAAAGTAGGGGTACACGTCTCCATCGCCGGAGGTTTGGATAAGGCCGTTGACAGGGCCGTGGAAAAAGGCTGCGACGATTTTCAGATCTTCTCCAGAAATCCAAGGGGCTGGAGTTCCAGGGATTTGTCCCCAAATGAGGTGAAGAGGTTCTCTGATAAACTCAAGGCCTCGGGCATCTTCCCTGCAGTGGACCACATGCCTTACCTCCCCAATCTGGCCTCGCCCAAGGATGACATCTACTCCAAGTCGGTGGAGATCCTCTCCTCAGAGCTCATCAGATGTAGGGACCTGGGCATCCCCTACCTGGTCACCCACCTGGGCAGCCACACCGGCGCGGGCTTTGAAGATGGCCTAAGCAGGATCACGGGAGCCATGAAGGAGGGCCTATCCAAGTCCAAGAACGGGGTCATGCTCCTCCTGGAGAACGCCGCAGGCAGCAAGAACAGCATGGGCGGGTCCTTTAAGGATATCGCGGCCATCCTGGATGTCGTGGGATCGAAGAGAGTCGGGATATGCCTGGACACCTGCCACCTCTTCGCCGCAGGATACGATATAAGAACCAAAGAGGCATTGGAAAAGACTCTCCAGGAGTTCGATGACCTCATAGGCATGGGCAGGTTGAGGCTTCTTCACCTCAACGACTCCAAAGGGGCCTTGGGATCCAACCTGGACAGGCACGAGCACATAGGTCTTGGGGGGATTGGTGAGGAGGGATTCGCGACGATACTGGCCCATGAGACCTTAAGGAATCTGCCCGTGGTACTGGAGACTCCTGTAGATGCTAGAAGGGACGATGTAGGGAATATCATGGCGGTGAGGGAGATGGCCTCTAGATCAGAGCGCTGAGGGCTGGAATACATTCTCCAGGACCAGCTTTAATGCATCAATAGATACGGGTTTAACTAAGTAAGTTCTCGCGCCCAGATCGTAGCTTCTCTGTATATCATCATCGGTGTTAGATCCAGTCAGCATGACCACTGGTATGGGCTTTAAGCTGGGATCCTTCTTAATCTCGGTCAGTATGTCAATGCCGCTAAGGTCTGGCAGGTTTATATCCAGGAGGATGAGGCCTGGGAGATCGGACCCGGCCTTGGCAAGGTGCTCTAAGGCTTCCCTGCCTGTAGAGGCCAGTATAAGGTCTCCACCGAGGCCACTCTTCCGCAGGACCCTCCTGGTGAGGGCTATATCCTCGGGGTTATCCTCCACCAGCATAATTCTCGAAACTCTTGTTTCCATGGCATGTCCATAGCGCTCTACTCTGAGGCTGGGCAATGTTAGAATCTACCCACAAAAATAGTTTTCTCACTGAG
>CAZKWM010000260.1:0-2639 GCA_964556405.1 uncultured Methanotrichaceae archaeon
ATAATATCTTGATGAAAAGGTTATCATTTTTAAGAAGATATCAGGACACCTTTAACTCGCGGGAGCGGGGGTGGAAGAAGTCCCAGATTGCTGCACAAACGGATTGATTCACTCATTACCTTGAGCCCTCCTAGAGCTTTCTGAGGAGGGTGGAATTGTTTGTGCTCAGGTCGATGGTGTAGTTTACAGGGCTGTACTCGTGGTTGACGACGCCTACGATGACCGCACTCGAGTCTCTAATCTTTTCAAAGCTCCCAGACCCGAGCGGTATTATTAGATGTGTTCTGTGGTCGTGCTTCATCAATGATCCTAAATATCCTGTCCATTCCGTCTAAATGAAAGTTTAACGTAAATGCGGGTATTGGTTAAACGATATCGATAACCTGCCTTCAATTAAATTAAGCGCCTTTAAGCCCGTACCTTAGCGATAAAATTGCTTAGTAACGTATCCTTTACCAGTAAATTGACGCTGAGGGTGAGATTCGAACTCACGAGGTGCGGGTGCACCACTGGTTCTCCTGTCGCCATTCAAGGACGACCTCAAGACCAGCGCCGTAGGCCACTTGGCTACCTCAGCTCACCTTAATTCTTGTGATCCGATCCTTTTAAGCCTATCCCCTGCAACAATTTTAATATGGCCCTGAAAGTCCTTAGGGATCATGCTCATCAAAGGCGTATCCCTGATCCATGACGGAAGCACTGTCAAAGGCCGCGATATATTAATTGAGGGCAAAAGGATCGAAAAGATTGGCCGTGATCTCCCCTGTAGCCAGAGCGATGAGATCCTGGATGGAAGAGGCATGCTGGCGGTTCCGGGCCTGATCAACTCCCATACCCACCTGGCCATGACCCTCTTTAGGGGCTATGCCGATGACATGGCGCTGATGCCCTGGCTCACTGAGAAAATATGGCCCCTGGAGGCCAAGCTGACCCCCGAGGACATCAGGTGGGGTGTGAAGCTCGGCTGTCTGGAGCTCATAAGGTTTGGCATCACCTGCTACAACGATATGTACTATTATATGGACGAGACCGCCAGAACCACCAAAGAGATGGGCCTTCGGGCCTTTCTTTCAGGTGTGGTCTTCGATTCCAAGCCCCAGTTCAAGGCCGAGGCCGAGAGCTTCATCAGGGCCTGGAAGAACGATGACCTCATCTACCCAGCGGTAGGACCCCACGCCATATACACCTGCTCAGCTGAGACCCTCAGGTGGGCAGCGGACCTGGCCGAGAAGAACAACGTGGTGCTCCACACTCATCTCTCTGAGACTGAAGGCGAGGTCCAGGCATCCCTGAAGGAGCACGGCTTGAGCCCCGTGGAGTACCTGGACAGCCTGGGTTTCCTGAGTCCGAGGTTGGTGGCCGCCCACTGCGTCCAACTCTCTGATAAAGACATATCTCTCCTGGCTTCCAGAGGGGTGAATGTAGCCCACTGCCCAGTCAGCAACCTGAAGCTTGCCGCAGGCATAGCCCCCGTAGAAAAGCTTCTCTCAGCCGGGGTCAACGTCTGCCTGGGGACGGACGGGGCCTCCTCCAACAACAACCTCGACCTCTACGAGGAGATGAAGGTCACAGCCGTGGTTCAAAAGAACGCCTGCTCAAAGTCCGATTCCCTCAAAGCTTCCATGGTCTGGAAGATGGCCACGGAGAGCGGCTACAAGGCTCTCGGCCTGGACCTGGGACTACGCGAGGGCGCCTTGGCCGACCTAGCTTTGATCAACTTGAGGAGGCCTTGGTTCATGCCCGAGACCAGCATGATCTCCCACCTGGTCTATAGCATGGCAGGGGAGGTCGATACCACCATAGTCAACGGCAAGGTCCTTATGAAGGGCGGGGTCATCCCCGGTGAGGAGGAGATCCTGGCCAAGGCCCAGGAGCGCTTCGAGAAGCTGACCTCTTAGGTGCCCTAAAATGGCTTAGGTGCGAAAATCGCCCGGATTATTTAGCGCCTCCATCTCTTGCTTTTCCGTTTCTTACCATTCAAAGCCAGAGATTCCAGGAAGGCTATCAGAACAAGAGCTAAAACTGCGATGGTAGGGAGCCATAGATGTCTTATCCACGATTCTCCCTCGAGGGTAACCAACGCAGCCGAGTTCACTTCTCTTGTCTTTCCATCTGCTAGGTAGGTGATGCTGTAGGGCAGGGCGTAATCACCGGGAGTGGCGTTGGTGTCCGATTCCAGTGTGGCCTTAAAAGAGGTTGAGCTTCCGGGATCGAGGTCTCCGAGGCTCGCCGTCTCCGAGGAGCAGTTGAAGGGCGGCTGGGGGTATGTTGAGACTTTAAGGCCCTTGGCGATCTCATCGCCGCTATTGGCCAGCAGAAGTTCTATGGAGGCCTCTTCTCCCGGTCGAAGGGAACCTCTTGAGCCTTCAACGTAGATCTTAGGTCCCTCAACCACCTGGACCTCGACTGGCAGATCCAGAGATGACGTGGATCTTTTGAAGGATATATCTGGCAGGTTGGGGTCCCCCGATGCCTCTATTTCAGAGATGGTGCTGTATGTGAGGGTTACCTCCATGGGATAAACCCCTGTTCCGGTCTCCTCTTTGGCCAGTGCCTCGAACTCCACTGATCTATTCTCCCCCGTAGCTATGGACCCCGCGATCTGGGGACCAGAAAGAATTTTTATTCTGCCCTCGAGG
>CAZKWM010000261.1:0-2606 GCA_964556405.1 uncultured Methanotrichaceae archaeon
GGGGCCAGCCTTACCGAGGCTTACAACAATATAGAGAAGCTGGATAGGAACACCGAGGTCAACACTAGGTCCTACGGCTCGGACGCAAGCTGCTCCATTGCTGGCCAGGGGTCTCTGGAGGCCAGCATCAGCTCCAACGTCATAGGCCAGGCCCATATAGCCTGGCAGTCGGTGGACACCATGCCGGACAGCAAGGGACGTCACAGACTGCTGGGCAGGAGCGAGGAAGACCTGACAGGAGTCTTCTCCGTGGAGAAGTTCATTCAGCTCTGGTCCAATAGCAGCCCGGGACAGGTCAGCGTGGACTGGCTGCCCTGCAGCTGATGTTTTTTAAATTTTAAATTTATCAGACCATGCTCACCTCCACCACCAGGTCGTTGTAATCGGTATCAACAAGCGTGGGCAGGTCCTCCCAGCGCAGCTGCCACCTGGTAGTGCCCAGGGCCATCTTTATTACGTGGTCCTTTCCATCGGCATTCAGCGAACTGTTGGTGTAGAAGGTGCCCTGGGGGGTCTTTATGGCAAAGACGATCCGGGTGCCTGCATTGAAGGTCCCGACGTCGAAGGTCTTTCCAAGATTTAAATCAGAGGCAGGAAAGATGGCCTTGTTCACGGGAGAGTAAAGCCTAAACTCGTTGTTCTGGGATGTGCTCTTGCTCACGAACCTGGCTTTCACCTTTCCGGCCTTGGGAAGGACTATATCGTCATCGGTTATGGCAAGGACCTCCACCATAACTATCAGGTCATCGTAATCGGTGTCCTTGAGGCTTAAAGTGTCCTCCCAGCGATATTCCCACTTATTGTATCCGGTAGCCACCCTCCTGACGTGGACGTTCGAATCCGCATTCAAGGCGCGGTCCGAGTAGAAGGTATTGCCATCCGAGGTCCTTATGGCAAAGCCGATCTTCGCCCCTGCCTGGTAGGCGCCTAGATCGAAGGTCTTGCCTATGTTATCGCTGGTGGCGGTGAAGATAGGATTATCCTTGGGATAGTAGGTCCTTAACTCGTTGGTCTTGGCAGTGTTCTTGCTCTTGAAGGTCACCATGACCTTGCCGGCTAGGGGCAGCACTAGGTCGTCTCCCGATTTATCGTAGATGTCGACCTGCATGACCACGTCGTTGTAATCCGCTTCTCCGAGGCCGTAGAGGTCTTCCCACCCCAGCTTCCAGGTATAAGTGCCAATCTGTGAGACGCTGACGTGATCACAGCCGTCGGCATTGAGAGAGCTATCTGTGAAGTAGGTGTTGCCATCAGAGGTCTTGAGCTCAAAGGTCAGATTGGTTCCGGCCCTGAAGGTCCCTATCTCGAAGCTCTTGCCGATGTTTCCAGCCGTGGCCTGGAAGATGAGAGCATCACTTGGGTAGTGGAGCCTGACCTCGTGGTTGGAGGCCGTTCCCTTACTCACGAACTTGGCAAAGGCTCTGCCATCGTTGGGCATGACGATATCGTGGTTGGGCGTTAGGCTTACACCGTAAAAGCCGTACTTGGTCCCAAAGCCACACTGGCCGTAGGCTATCTTGAACCAGCCATTCTCGCCCCAGCCCTTGCCCCAGCTGTTCTTGCATATCCAGTACTGCTCTGCATCGTTGTACCCCACGACGCAGACGGCGTGGTCGCCTGCAGGGCTCCCATAGGTGTTGGAGTAAACGCCACCGGTGTAGTAGAAGAAATCATCGCAGACCTCGAATCCCGTGACTATGGGACCTGTCTTGTAGAGCCACTCCTTGGCCAGGGAGTTGTTGGTGATGAGTTTCCACTGGGTAATCTTCACGGCGCTGCTGTCCCTGCTGGAGCACGGAGAATCATCGGAAAGATATGGATAGCATTCCTCGCTGCATATTCCTTTAGACTGGGCGTACTTCATGGCAGGCGTAAAGATCCAACCATAGGCGCAGTTTCCTCCGCCATTATGGAAAAGATCCCATTCTGACAGATCCAGGCTCATGAGAGGGCTTTTCTTGGAGATCTTTATATTAGTCTCAATCATGCCCACGCAGGCAAAGGCGACGCATGCACCGCAGCCGCTCTGATCTCTGATGGGCGTGGTCCAGTCTTTGCTGCTGACATTCCTCCAATCCCATGAAGCAGGATAAACGTAGGAGATCCCCTTGCTTATGATCATGTTCTCGGCCTCTGCCGCCAGCCGGGAGACCGTCTCAACTTCATCCTTTTCCGGGCTTAGTCCGAGGTACCTTTTCCTGACATTACCAGTTACGCTGGATACAGAGGTTACACCGGCTTGCCAGGATAGACACTTTCCCCGGATCTCGCTTCTTATAGTTTTGAGGTCTTCTTCACCCACGGATAAGTCCCCCCATCCAGGAATCATATCTCACAGGTTGCATAAATAACTTACGTTAATTTCATAGACACTTATTTAATAAGGTCCTCTCTCCGTTACATAGGCCCTGTTATGCATCAGGTTCTTTGACCTACATTTCTTTTAGGAAAGGTGACCTTTGCTAGGGATACGAGGGTGCAGAGCACCTCTCGCGCCGGAGCCGGACCAAGTTCCCCAGCCCAGGCTGCCCAAGATACTTGGAGGTGAAAGTAGAATCGAGATTCGCCCGTGGAGGCCCTCTGGCTAGACTACATAAGTTGGATTC
>CAZKWM010000262.1:0-2570 GCA_964556405.1 uncultured Methanotrichaceae archaeon
ACATTCGAAATATACGTCATCGTCTGACTCTTTTTAAATTAATACTAAATTAACCCTAGTGTGTTAGACACACTCTGAGGTTGGCTAGGATTCATAAATCTTGCTAAGGAATAGACTAGGGTTATATTCCTCATCCAATATAGGAACAGAGCAGTCAGGAGCTAATCAACGTTACTGTCTGCTCTATTAAGGTTTCAGCTTAAAATGCCGAACCAGACAGTTCCTATTCTAACTAACCAGAAACTCGGCGAGAAATCCCCTACAAACTAATTCATCCCGGGTGAAGGTCCTGACATTGCCGCCCCTGTCCACCAGCTTTAGGCCTTCCAGCATCCAAGCACCTTTCTGGCTGCCCTGGGGAAGGGTGATACTTGCCGTGTAAACTCCATCTAGCTCGTCGCCCGAGGTTAGATCCGAGGGTAAAATTGTGGCCATTGCCCACTGAGAGCCCGTTGGGCTCACGAAGGTCGCCCTCGAGACCCTTTCACTACCATCGCTACCCTCTGCCCTCAGGCCCGACCAATCATCTACCACCCTGGCTGCCAGAGTGATGTTCTGGGATGAGGTGCTGGTATCGACGATCTTGGGCTCCAGATCGAATCCCAAGAGGTTAGGGGGCTGGGAGTCGGCGGATAAAGAAGGGTAGCTAAGAGGATCCTCAGGATTAGAATTGCCTTGGGAGTTGAAGCAGGCACTGCTGCTGCCCAGCGTTATGGTCTTTTCTATGGAGAATTCTCCTGCCAGATCATCTATGCTTCTGCCGTCGGCGAAGGCTAAAGGTATCGAAGCAAGGGATATAAAGGCCAAGAAAAGGACCACCAGGCAAATGGAGCGGAGACTAAACTGGACCATCGCAAAGTAAGTTCACTTATTGACGATAAAAGTTTCGCTCACTTATCCGACCCGTGTTAAAGCCCCATGTCTGAAATGGTTGTGAAGAAGGAAGGATATTCATCTGCATGCATCCGATAAGTGGAGTTAATCAAGAGTACGAAGAAGGGCTTGAATCAGGAGCCCTTCTATATATTTGCTCTTACGTAAATATAAGGATATCAATAAGATATCTATTAATATTTTCGCATATATGTTTAACTATGATTCTTCCCCATATCAGGGTAGACAAAAATAGGAGGATTATAACATCGAGATGTAGTTTTATCCGTCGATAGTCAAGCTAGGATACTGGGGAGCCCTATACGGGCCAGGACGAGACCGCATCAACTCCCTTACCCCCCCCGCCCAAAGATCCCATAAAGCGACCCAGGGAGCTGCCTATGCAACCATTTAAAGTCAATCTGCTGCCAGGTTAACTGGTCCCTAGGATTAAAAGCTGGATATCGCTCCCTGTATTCACGGAAGATGAGGGCAAAACGCCCTGGGGAAGGGTCAAGATTCGCTCCAAGGGGGACCGAGTCTATTTAATGGTAAAGGATGAGGGGATCGGTTTGCCAATAGATATAGATCGGCAAAAAACTTAAACCATCTGTCTGACGCTTATTTAAAGACCTTGGTCAGGCAGTTTAAGGTACTGGAGTAGATCGATAGAAGCCAGGGGATGGAGTTTAGGATAGTGTTTTCTGCTAGCTGATTTTAAATGAGTCATAAAAGTAGATATTTTCCGCTAAGTTATCCTCAGAAAAGCCAGCAGAAAAACAAACCTGACCAGGATGCTTATCCCCGTAGAAAACGCCACAAGAGACAGTCCAAGCCTAGGTCCAAAGAGAGCCATATAGTTCGGCACCATGGATCTCAAGGCAAAGACCGGCAGCATGAACATGGACCCGAGCATCAATACCACCATAGCCTGGGCATCAGATAAGCTGCCTCCTCTGATCAAGGGCCCGAGCATGGATATCCCCATGACCGGACTCACCACGTAAGTGGTAAGAGGTATGAGGCTCTCAGGAGGTATCCTGAAAGCCTCCGCCAGGGGAAGGATGCTCATGGAGTCGAAGGCCCTGTGGTCCTGTAGGTAGAAGATAAGCGTAGTGGCAGCTATGTAGACCAGGGATATCCTGACGAAGGTCTTTATCTGGCGTCTGAAGGCCGTAGTCGCGGCGTGGACCAGAGAGACCTCTTCCCATGCCTGAAAAGAATCCATGCCATAAGATCTCCTCTCTAGAAAGGCCCTTCCCAGGAGCACTATCAGGGCGATCTTTACTAGGGCCGTGACCATGAAGACCGATGCGTAGAGGAGGCCCGTGGAGAGCCCCAGGGCTGGAACCACCACAGGGATCTGGTAGGTGAAGATCTCCCTGAGGTAAGCGGGGATGCTGTTGACGGCGGCACTGAGGAGGACCTCGCGGTCGTCTATGACGTTGTCCTCGTGGAACCTGGCCACCATGCCGTTGGCTGCCACTGTCGATCCCAGGGAGACTAGGAAGGAGGAGGCGCAGATCTCAGGTAGGCAGGCTAGGGAGACCAGGGGCCTGGTAAGTGATGAGAGCTTTTGAAGGACCCCGAGCTCAACCAGGAGGCCGGCCCCAAAGAGGCCCACAAAGATGGTCACTAGTATTTGTATGGAGAACTCCAGGGATCTTCCCAGGAGATCCAGGGTATAGGATGCGCTC
>CAZKWM010000263.1:0-2546 GCA_964556405.1 uncultured Methanotrichaceae archaeon
AAAGAGATAGCCAAAGGAGAAAAGGAGCTGGGACCAGCGCCCGAAAGGAGGCCGTCTCCTGAGGAGAGGGCCCGTTTAGCTCAGTCTCCTCCATCCACGGCTTCGATAGCAGCTCCCGGATGTCTCAAGCTCTCTGCCCCTGTCTGGAGATGTCTGGCCTGCGGCTACCTCTGCGCCAGGGATGGGCCTCCTGAGGTCTGCCCCATCTGCAAGGCAGACAAGGAAAGGTTTGAGCGCTTCATGTAACAGTTGCTCGTAGCTTCCTATAGAAAACTTAGGTGACATAGTCGTGACTAGTAAAGAGGCCGAGACCAAGGTGGCAGTAACGGTCTGCGCTATGTGCGTCTCGGCCATAGAAAAATCCCTTCGGGGCCTGGATAGGAATCCAGCAGGCCAGGGTGAACCTTGCCACGGAGACCGCCTACGTGGACTACGATCCAGAGAAGGTCCATTTGCCGGAGATGGAGAAGGCGATCAGGGACGCCAGCGGATACCAGGTGGTGGACGAGACGGTCGTCATAAAGATCGGTGGCATGGTCTGTGCCATGTGCGTGGGCACCCTGGAGATCGCCCTGAAGAAGCTGGATGGCGTGGCCGAGGTCAGGGTGAACCTGGCTTCGGAGAAGGCCCATGTCACTTACAACTCCAGGATGGCAACCCTGGTTGATTTGAGGAGAATCATCGAAGAGACGGGGTACCAGCACCTTGGGATATTGGGAGAGGAGGCGGCCGGAAATCTGGAGAAGGAAGCTCGTGAGAAGGATCTCCAGGATAAAACGCTAAGGATCATCGTGGGCTTTGCAGTAAGCCTTTTTCTCATGGCCCGGATGTATTTGCCCATTATTTCATGGACGCCATGATGGCTGTTCCCATGGGCCACATCATGCTCGTCATATCGGCCCCAGCCGTCGTCTACGTCAGCAGTCCCATTTTCAAAGCCGCAGTCAGGGCTCTTAGAAATAAAAATCTCAATATGGACGTCATGTACGGCATGGGCATAGGTGTCGCCTATGTCTCCAGCATTATCGGTACCTTCAACATCATCATGACCCCTGAGTTCATGTTCTACGAGACGGCGGTGATGCTCGCCGCATTCCTGACCATGGGAAGGTACGAAGGCTAGAGACTAGGGCCAAGAAGTACTACTTCTGTGCCCCCGGGTGCAAGGAGGCCTTTGACAAGGTCCCTGAGAAGTACATGGGCGGCAGGATCAGAAAAGGGCGCGGCTGTCGTTGATATTATACAAAACTTTTCAAGGGTGGGATACTGAAATCCCTGCCCTTGTATCTGTTCTTTTAGCCTTACATTGACTGCTCAGCTGCCTTGATGGAGACTGCCTTCTGTCAACTATTCTAACAAATTAGCATATAGGTTGAGGGCCAACTTATTACCATGTACAGAGCATTGGAACTGGCCATTGTAACGATCCTTTTAACTTGTTCAACTTTAGCTCTGGGCGAGATCTACTATCCTCTTGAGGAGTATGCCATCTACAGCTTCTCCCTTGGCAAAGTTGCAGAAGATACGTGGTGCATGGCCCTTCTAGCCGCTGCCATCTACATCGCAGCTATTCTGATGTTTCGAACGCATTCCGTTCAGATCCATCCCCAACATACCCTGCCCATTTAACTTCCATAATCCTGTTCCAGGGGCTTGACTATGAGCTTATCTACCCGCCGGTCGTCCATGTCCACCACCTCGAAGCTAAAGCCATTCCACTCGAAGCTGTCGCCGAGAGATGGTATACTCCCTAGGTACATCATGACAAAGCCCCCAATGGTTTGATAGTATCCGCTGTCCTCTTCAGGTAACTTCTTAACCCTGAATACGTCCTTGAACTCGTCCACGGAGATGGCCCCATCTACGAGCCACGATCCATCCTGGCGCTTTACTATATCAGGCTCCTGGGGCTCATGGATGTTGGGTAGGTCTCCCACGATCTCTTCCATTATGTCCCTGAGGGTAACCATGCCAAGGACGCTGCCAAATTCGTCCACTACCAGGGCAGAGTAGCTTCCAGATTCCTTGAAGAGCTTCAGTATCTTCAAGGCATCCATGCTCTCGGGGACAAAAACAGGCTCGAGGAGGCGGGACCTGAGATCAAAGGAGATCTCCCTGACGGTGCAGGAGAGCAGATCCCCTGCCCTGACCATGCCCAGAATCCTGTCTACGCTTCCATCGATGACTGGATAGAGGAAGTAATCGGCCTCCTCGACCTTGCGCAGTATATCATCCGGCGGGTCGTTTATATTCAGCCAGACCACGTCTGCCCTGGGGATCATGAGGGAGATCGCCCTTCTCTCTCCTAGGCGGAAGACTCCCTCCACCAAGTCCTGCTCCTCCTCCTCAAAGACTCCCGCCCTGGTGCCCAGATCTATAAGAATTCTGATCTCTTCTGCGGTCACTGGCGGTTCCTTGGGCGGCTTTACTCTCAAAACATTCAAAACCAAATTTGTAGATGCGCTAAGTATCCTAACTATTGGAAAGGCCAAGGAAGATAGGGTGCTCATGGGACCTGCAACTATTAGAGCTATGCGCTCAGGATT
>CAZKWM010000264.1:0-2461 GCA_964556405.1 uncultured Methanotrichaceae archaeon
GACTTCCAAAGGTCTTGATCTAGGTCTGCCAACGCTTTTTCAGATTCGTATCCCATTTCCCAAGAAACTCTTTATCGTCCTTACCTGGAAACGGATCATCGCCTAATGCTAAGAGGGCATCTTTGACTATCCGGTTACTCTTTCCAGGCAATTTAGAGAGAAATTTTTCTGCATCTTCATCAATAAATAGTGGATAATTTCTCATTTTAACCCCTCGAACTTACCCTATTTCTCTATCCGCTCCACGTCTTCAAAAAATCGTCGTTCCTTCTCAGCATCGATCATCCTTTCTAATAGCTGATCAAAGGTCTCACCTGAAGCTTTAAGGGCGGATAGATCTTCCCAGATCGACTCTTGATACGGGAATACGATTGGTTGCTGCCATAGTAGCGTTGTAAGAATTGTAAGCCATTTAGCTTCTTCTATTTCCAGGGCGATGAGACGGAGCAGAGATATCAGATCGCCGTCGATATTGATATCCGAACGCCATTGCTCAGGTCTTCTGCTAGGTCCAAGGGATGTGGCACCGATGAAGGTTCTGACGGATGGATATGAGAAATATAACAAAGGCTTTTCAGAAACCTAGCGGAGGGAATTCGACACATTGAGAAAACCAAAACGGCCAAAGAGAGAGCCCCCGGGACACGGGAGTACATGGTAGGATCCTGGAAGATACGATCTGCTGAAGCCATTTGGTTATGTGGTATAGGTCAAGCATCTTCATCCTCAGGCTGATCGCCAATAGGCCGAAGGATGTAAAGGACTGCGTTGCTCCGGCACCGGCACGGATGGAGTACGAGGCGAACTACTCCGACATCGAGGCTCATTATGCCAGGGCGCCGCCCCCCAGGACTGTGGAGGAAAAAGTCTGGGTTACGTACATGTAGGAGGGGCTTGGGCAGCCGGAGGAAGGATATAAGCTGTAGATATCTGTGGCTGACAGAATCTCGGAGATGGCGGAGGTGTATATATAGAACGCTAAACCCTTGCAGGCTGAGGTTGCGGTTAAGATATCACCGTAAGTCTGGCTCTCCTTGTAGGTCTGGGTTCTGCCTTTGATCTGGAAGGACTTCTTGGTCTAGGGATCGTAGCATGGAACATATATACTGGGATTTTCCTGGAGGTTGGCGGGCGATTTTGTTGAAGACGTTGTCCACCACCATCAAGGTTCATCGTCCAATATATTCATTAGCCCTACAAAGACTACGGTTGGGACCCCGTTTTGGCTGGACGTAGCTATAGGTACAGGTTTATGCCTTAATGGCAGCCCATTCCTGCAGTCAGTTGAAGCACAGCTGCCCTGCTAAATGCTGCAATCAATTCTGCTGTCTCAGGCTCAATTAGAGGCTCTGCTAGTTTACCGTTCTTTAATAGTCCCACTTTTAAGGCAAATTCAAATAAATATGGACAATACATGCGAGCGGTCGTGGTTTCACCTACTGCCTCAATGTAGCATGCTTTTTCGGAGTTGGAGAGTATTTTACCTTGAGCAAACGACTCAGGAAAAAGCTCATAGAGACTTTTTAGAGCATCTGTGAACGTTTCAGCCCTCGTTTTTGTTCCATTCAATCCAATTACAGTATACATATCATAGAATCCCTTTTCGCCTTCTTTAGCCTTTCGCAAAAGCGACATTTCCTAGGTTAGATAATAAATAGAAATAAATTATAGTCCTGCTCTCTGGACTATAACATCTGCTACTTGTTTGGCACTCTTGAATGGGAAGTCGCTAGCCTTCAGGACCTTTCCAGCATCTTCTGCCGTAAGTTCGATGTTTCCGGCCTTGCACTTTGTTGCCGCTCCGTTTGGCATCGCAGCTAATAGCTCTGCATGAGTGTTTATGGGGAATTTAGCGTTCTTTAGAGCGCCTTCGATCTGGGAATGGATCTCATCTTTTACACTCATTTTTCCACCTAGAACATGATCCTTGTATAAGATTATATACTTTAGCGTCATTAAAATATACTTAGTGCATTTCAATGTAGCGAGCTAACCTTGAACTATATAACGGAAACTTATTTATGAACCTTGTAATCAAGATTTTGGCATGGAAACTGATCTCCATGATGAGATTGTAATAATCAAATCCCAGCTTTCGGATATTAATGAAAATTTGAAGAGATTCATCGAGCGATCGAACCAGCAATATCTCGAATCTATATTGGATGGCTGTAGAAGTAATTTCTCTGGCATTATAATAGAATACGCAACAGACGAGGTTGAGCATGGACTAGAGGAAAAAATGGTGAATAATTGCCATATGAAAGACGCGTGTAAATCAAGGTTCAGCGATCTATTGAAAAGAAACATAGAACAGATTAAAGAGGTTAACGTCCCAGAGGGATCGATCAATAAGACCCGGTCTAAGATGAAAGAACTAAGAGAAAAAGCCCAATATGACCAGTGTGATAACTGTTTCTCGGAGGCTTCTAGAATTTTTGATAAGCAGATCGACCTAATG
>CAZKWM010000265.1:0-2441 GCA_964556405.1 uncultured Methanotrichaceae archaeon
ATGCTCCGGCCGGGATTTGAACCCGGGTCTTCGGCTCGAAAGGCCGGAATGATTGGCCGGACTACACTACCGGAGCAGAGTTTGGCAAAGATCGAAGGCCCAGGCGGTATATCTAGATTTCCTCTAGAAATCATCTAGGCAAATAGTCCCGGGCGGATTCGAACCGCCGTCGCAGGCTCCAAAGGCCTTCAGGATTGACCACTACCCCACGGGACTTCGAACTTTGCCTGGACTATCTGCACAAGATATATATGGCCTTTCCTAAGGATCATTTACGGATGAAGATACTCTCCAAGATCCACTCCAACCAGCGCAGGCTCATAGAGATCCTCCGAATCATAGATGAGGTCGATAAGCCCATAGGAGCCAGGGCCATATCTGACGCCCTCTGCATTAGGGGCTATGACCTTGGAGAGCGCGCCGTCAGGTACAACCTGAAGATCCTGGATGAGCTGGGGTTCACAGAAAAGCAGGGGTACAGTGGCAGAGCTCTCACCTATCGAGGGATAAAAGAGCTCAACGATGCTCTGGTCAACGATAGGATAGGCTTCGTGAACACCAGGATCGAGGAGTACATCTACAGGACCACCTTTGACCCATGGACCGCCAAGGGGAACGTGGTGGCCAACGTGAGCACCGTGCGCAAGGCCGACTACGAGAAGGCCAGGGATGTCATGACCGAGGCCTTTGAGGCAGGTTGCACTGTATCGAAGAGGGTTCTAGTCATGGATGAGGGAGAGGGAAAAGAGAGGTACGAGATACCCGAGGGCTCCCTAGGCATCATCACCGTCTGCAGCATAACCCTAGACGGCGCTCTCCTAAACAGGGGAATTCCAATCAATACCAGCTACGCCGGCGTCGTGGACGTGAAGGAGAAGGTGCCCCTGGGGTTCACCGACCTCATAGCGTACTCAGGCTCGTCCATAGATCCCATGAAGGTCTTTTGCTCCCGCAAGGTCACCAGGATCTCTGAGGCCCTCAGGGGTCTGCCAGGGAGGATACTGGCCAATGTCAGAGAGGTACCTGTGAGCGCTGAAAGCGCTGTCAGGGAGATTATAGAGCAGTGCAGCAGAGCTGGCATCGATGGCCTCATAAAAGTCAGCGAGCCCGGAGAGGCCACCTTGGAGTGCCCCGTATCCCAGGGAAAGATAGGCATCGCCCTGTGCGCCGGGGTGAATGCTGCGGCTGTAGCTAGCGAATTAGGAGTAGACATAAGGACCTCGCCCATATCCGCCATCGTGGACTACTCCCGTATGGGGGAGATGAGGTAACCAGACCAGATTTCGCGAAAGCTTGGAGGAAGAGAGAAGAGTTTTATAGGGCGAGGATCTGTAGAGTCGCGGTTACACCAGAGGAAGTAAGATGGACTTCAGAGTTGTTGTATCAGATCCAAAGACAGGCAGAGCTTACCAGGTAGAATTGAAGGATCCAGGGGCCGGCAGGCTTCTTGGAAAGCGAATAGGGGACAAGCTGGAGGGAGACATCCTGGGAATGCCCGGGTACTCAGTGCTCATCACCGGCGGAAGCGACCGCGAGGGCTTCCCCATGCGCGCAGACCTGCCCGGTAGCAGAAGAAGGAAGCTTCTGATCGCCCACGGAACCGGATACCACCCCTCAGCTGAGGGCAGAAAGAAGAGAAAGAGCATCCACGGCAGGGAGATCTCCACGGATATGGGCCAGATCAACGTCAAGATCGTGGAGGCCGGGTCCAAGTCCGTGGAGGAGCTCCTGGGAGTGAAGACGGAGACGGCTGAAGAGAAAACTTGATCCAAATTTAACAGGAATTCAGTGCCTGCCTACGACCTCGCGCAGAACGCCCAGGAGATCTGGGAGCCGTCCCCGCATCACCGACTTCATTTGAGGGGGTTCCAACGCGGAGAAGAGTGCATCCATGAGCCTGTCGTTGTGCATGGCCGCGTCCACCATTCGCCTTATCTGAACAGACCTATCTATCTCTGCTCCGATCTCGGCTTTTACGCGAGGCTCGTAATCCTTAGCCTGTGCCCTGCCCAAAACTAGCTCAGATGCCACCTCTCCTGCCACCCTTCCAGCCACCATGGCCAGAGGTATGCCCCCTCCGCTGGTGGCCATGACCTGGCCCGCGGCATCTCCTGCCAGAATTACTCCATTCTTCTGAAGGGCAGAAGGGCTTCCACCTGCCGGCACCAGGCCTCTTATTACTGCGGTGATCTTGCCCATCTTCAGCTTTTCAGAGGCCACTGGGTGCTCTTTTATGAACCCGCCCAGGACCTGATCGAGCTTGGCACGCCCCAGGTAAGATTTCCTGACGCCTATGCCCACGTTGGCCACGCCATCGCCCATGGGTATTATCCAGGCGTAGCCACCCGGCGCACACCTGGAGCCGAAGTACATCTCAGCGGCGTCCTGGTCTGCGCAGACGCCGGCCATCTCGTACTCCAGGCATATGCCGAACTCCTTCT
>CAZKWM010000266.1:0-2432 GCA_964556405.1 uncultured Methanotrichaceae archaeon
ATGCTGGTTAAGGAACATGAGTTGGATGGCTGTTTCTGCATCCATGTGTGAAGATTCATCTGTGAGAAAGTGTTTCATTGCCGACCAAACTCGTTCGGAAGCGGCAGAGGAAGGGAGAATGCAAAGAAAGTGACGTGCGAGCTGTTCCATTCTTGGAAATAATGCTTTGTGCTCGGGCCAATATTGTTCAGGCTCCCATTCAGTATTCTCCCTGCAAAACGGAAACCCACACAAGACGAAAGGATGAAACATCATAACATAAAAAGATTAAAGCTGTAATGTACCATTCGTCTGGGGGATTCTGCGCAAACCAACGTGTCAACTCCGACTCCACTGTTTCCGGTGCTATTTCTGCTTTCTTTTCTTCTCCTTTGTGTTCTTCTTTCTTTTCATCGACATCAAATTCGCTCCACCTTCCACGATTCTGTTTCTCTTCTGACTCTTTTCTCCGTTTGGAAGGAGGAAGCAGATGTGCATTGAGATCGACTTCTTCTCTTCGTTTCGCAGGAAGGAGCAGAGCAGGGACAGATGCTGCTGCTCCAGGAGCAGGGCCATCAGCATCGTCTGCGGCAGGAGCTAAAACAGACAATGGTGAGAACGCACGGAGACGAACCAAGTAAGCAACAAGAAAAATGAGCTCCTCATTTAATTCTTGAACTGACGAGAAAGAAGAAGCGGCTTACCGGGAAACAGTTTCAACTTGTTTTCTCTGCTGTCCTGAATGAACGGATCAAGAGAGTAAAAGACCATTTTGACGCGATTATTCGGGAAGAAGTGAGAAAATAATTCACAGAATCGCCGCTTTCCGTAGTCATAGTCTGGTAGCGAAGTGAATTTGCGTTTTTTCGTGAATCTTGCATCACAAAAAGTCTGACCTGTACAACACGAAAATAATGAAGCAAATAATCAGGGAGAGTTTGGAAATCGAGAAAAATCACAAACAAATGAAAAGATCATTTCGAGTAGCTTCTGCGAGCGGAATACGATTCGCCTTCCAATCTGCAAGAGCAGTCTCTTTGAATGCCCTATGAGGAGCAGAATCTGCTGGATTTGGTGCCAATGCAGCCTCTACCAAATATGTTGAGATAAATATTTCACTTGCACAGATTCTAGATTGTCCTTCCTCATTGGTAGAAATCTTCGATAAAGATCGAACAGGGAAAGACAAGAATAAAGAGACACGGAGAAATGAAACACTGAGAAAGAGATTCGTACATGACGCAATTTACCAAATGTTGGTTGCACCTCCTCTAGGAGTTTCCATTGCGGATCAGTGAGAAGAAGCTCATCAATGTCTTTGCGATCGAGTTCTTCAACTGCGTATCGACATACTTCAATGACATCTTCTTTGAGATACAGCAGACTTGCAGCGGAGTCAGCTTTACTTTGCCATCTGGTTGGCTCGTCTTGAGTCAGACACCCAACTTTCTCACCATTATCTTTCTAGAATCAAGCAAAAATGCAGAAGGTAACATTCTCGGATAAAGTTAAAGAAACACGAAAATACTTGAGTTTTTCTCAAGGCGTCCTGCAAAACGCGTGACTGCCGCAAAGCTCTGATCAACGAGCGAATTTGTTGCCAAAAAGGCGCGAATTGAGGACATTCTAAGCCAGCGTTAACAGAACAGTTCAATCTGCACAGAAAGGATACGGAAAGTGGACTTCGGGAAAATAGGAAAACGAAATCGAGATGATGATACGTTCCTGTGGCAGAAACAAAGATTTTTCGTGAGTAACGCTTTTGAGACACCATCGCCTATGTCTCTTCCTTGATCCACTGTACAAGCTGATACGTTTCTTCGCTGTGACACATTCAGGAAGCAGAAAGAGCCAGGAAAGAAGATGACTTGGGAAAATCATACATCTATCTGCATTTTGTTCAACAGACCAACGAGCCATTCGGCTAAATTATCACCAGTGTGACGATCCGTACAGCTGTATATGTTCATCAAAGTAGATTGAAGATGCCACGACTCATCAATAAAGTGACCAGTGAGGCAGATAAAAGAACGGAGCATCACGTCGGTCCAAAGGTCGCTGGTCAAGGAAATATCATTTTCAGGATGATAAAGGAAGCGAGCGAACTCCATCCCACGAGAATGCAGCGATGAACGCACCGCATTAAGGACAACATCATAACATTGAGGAATTACTGTCTGGAAATGGAAAACATCTAACAAAGAGGAAAGAGCGTTAAACTTTCAAAAAGGCAAACCTCACTGAGAAAGGTATGCGAGGGAACAGTGAAAGCAGAATTCATAGCAAAGCAAAAGCGACGGAAACCCAAATGATCAACGATGCTAAGAGGTCGTTTATCGAAGGCAATAAATTCCAGTAAGTGTTGGAGAAGTTTCTTGTAAGGCAACGATTTGGACGAATATCGACTAGAGTGCCCTTTGCGCGCATCTCCCTTTTGAATCATAACACCGTAG
>CAZKWM010000267.1:0-1245 GCA_964556405.1 uncultured Methanotrichaceae archaeon
CTGCGCCCTGGAGGCCAGGCAGCTTTTGCGGCGTGAGTGGCTGGTAACCAATGGCTTTGGAGGCTATGCTTCCGGTACAGTGGTAGGGGTGGCCACCCGAAGGTACCACAGCCTTCTGATATCGGCCCTTCCCCACCCCCTGGGCAGGTGGATGATGCTTAACCACCTCTTCGAGACCTTAAGGTTGCCTGATGGCATCACCGTCCACATCGGCTACCGCCTTCTTTCTGGCGATGGCCCGGTTATCCTGGAGATCAGGCCGTCTGTTAACTTCCGGTCTCACAATGTCATGGTAAGCAAGCCTCCTGAAGCACCTTATGCCCTCTCCATAAGGGGAGATCGATACGAGATAAGCGAGCCTAAGATGCCTAATCTTCCTCCTCTTCGAATGTTCCTTTATGGAGAAAAGGCGACCTTCACCTCGGACGGCGGATCGACCCAGGAGCTATTCTACAGGCGCGAGGCTGACCGCGGTTACGACTCCCGGGGGACTCTCTGGTCGCCTGGATATTTCACCACCGATCTTCTGCCTGAAAAGGATGCAACCCTGGTGGCATCTGACTGAGCCTTGGGAGGTCATCTTCGCCTTGAAGCCCGGAGGACGCCCTGGCATTGGAGAAGGAGCGCAGAGGAAGGCTTCTGGCCAGAGCTAGGCCTGAGATTCAGGAGGGTCCGGCTGCAGAGCTGATATTGGCAGCTGATCAGTTCATCGTAACCCCGGCGGGAAGGTTGAGGGGCGCCGCCAGGTCCCACGCGGCGGGTGATGAGGTCATGACGGTCATAGCCAGCTACCACTGGTTCACCGATTGGGGTCGCGATACCATGATAAGCCTGGAAGGCCTCACTCTGACGACGCGCCGTTTCAACCAGGCCAGATGGATTCTCAGAACCTTCACCCATTATATAAAAGACGGGCTCATACCCAACCTCTTCCCCGAAGGAGCCACCCAGGGAAGATACAATACCGCTGATGCTACCCTCTGGTTCTTCCACGCCATAGACAGATACGTCGAGGCTACCGGCGATAAAACGACCCTCAGAATAATCCTCCCAAGACTCCTGGATATCGTGGATCACCACCTTAAAGGAACTTTATTCAATATCGGCGTAAGACCCCAGGGACGGCCTGCTTAGACAGGGCCAGTAAGGTTATGCCCTCACCTGGATGGATGCCAAGGTAGGGGACTGGGTTGTAACCCCCAGAAGAGACAAGGCGGTTGAGATCAACGCCCTGTGGTACAACGC
>CAZKWM010000267.1:1345-2408 GCA_964556405.1 uncultured Methanotrichaceae archaeon
GTCTGGGCCTGGCTCATAGGACCCTTCGTGGATGCCTGGATAAAGATCTACCCTGAGGACAGGGTCGGAGCCAGGCGCTTTCTTGAGGGAATGTCTCCACATCTGAATCAGGCGGGCATAGGAACTCTAAGCGAGGTTTTCGATGCCGAGCCGCCTTACACCCCCTCATGGCTGCATAGACCAGGCCTGGTCCGTGGCCGAGGTGCTGAGGTGCTGGGCCAAGACCGCCCCAAATCAGCATCCTTAGGGGCAGAGCGAGTGAATTGCCCTCGATCTTCGGCTGCATAAGGCCAGCTCCTCCTTTTGACCTGGCCAGGTCTTAAGTGCCTGGAAAATTACATTCCTTTGAAGGGAGAGAAGACGATTTCAGAAGGCAAACTGATCAAGGCAGTAACTTAACCGCCCTTTGCCTTCAGTCTGACATCAAAAGGGGATATCGACGATCCAAAGCTCGAATATGCCATCTTTTGCGAGGATGAGATCGACGAGGAAAAAGCCCTGGATCATATCTCTTTCTTTCCAAGCCTTGAAGACAACCACAAGCTCTTTTATGCCATCAGAGACGAGGATGAGTTCTTCAGGCCTGTGATAAGAAAGCTTTATAGCTACCACCAGGTCAAATTTCCCATGCCTTCGGAGGGCATGGCCTGGACTATTATGACCGAGAGAAATGCCGTGCCTATAGCCAAGAGGGAGAAGAAGGACCTTGAAGATAGGTACGACGAGCCTTCCAGATTGAATGGATTGAATATCGGACATTTCCCGATCCTTCGTAAACTTAGAGGTAGTGGGTGAGGCCTTCCTTAGAACCGGCGATTGCGATAGGGTCCTGGCCTGGCTCGACGGGATAAAAAGCATAGGGCTTTAGTATGCGGTTTCCATAATGCTTAGAAGCCTCGGCAGGATGGAAAGGACGCCTTTGAATGAGAAGGCTTTGGTCAGGGCCGCCTCCGTGGTTTACGGCAGAAGCCTGGATAGATCCCAGATCGAAGTGATAGCTGAAAGCTATGGAAGATGGCAGGGATACTAGTGCCACTACCTGGAAGTTGCTCTGACTTCGGGT
>CAZKWM010000268.1:0-2378 GCA_964556405.1 uncultured Methanotrichaceae archaeon
TGTCTGCTCTGTCTGCTCTGTCTGCTCTGTCTGCTCTGTCTGCTCTGTCTGCTCCGTCTGCTCTGTCTGCTCTGTCTGCTCTGTCTGCTCTGTCTGCTCTGTCTGGCCTGTTTGTTCTGTGGCTTTCGATTTTTTCGTCCTCCTTTTGCCTGTGCCTTCCCTTTTCATTCGATTCTCATTTTTGTTTCTTGCTGTTCCTTATTGGTATTGAAGTCGATTTTCTTTGTTTTTGTTTGTATTTTTGAAGCTGCCCAACAATCACCGCCTGCTGCTGGTTTGATTTGTCCTTGTTGCTCATTTTTCCTCGATGTTTTCCTTCCTCAACCTTCTCGATCTTCTTCTTTTTTGACATTTCACAGCTGTTGTTTCGGGTCCAAGCCTCACTTTGTGTGGCCCTACCTCTTTGGCACAACCTTTCACTCTTCCCACTGCTGCTGCTTCCTTTGTCGATTTTCCGCCTGGCTTCTGCTCATCGAACTTCGTCCGAGATTTTATTACGCTTCCGAGTCGTATGTTTATCCGAGAAGAAACTCTGCATATTTGGTCGATACTGGATTTCGCTCGAGCCAACCAGCAACGAGTATGCCCCGATCCTCTGCTTTCCCTTGCTCTTCTCTTTTCCTCGTTTCTCTTTTTTGTGTGTTTATTCTCTGCCATCACTCGTTTCCTTTTTTTTCTATCTGCGTCAGTTTGAGCTTCTCTGTCAGAGCATCTCTATCTCTCGTATTCTCTCTTTTTTATTCCCCCATCTTTTTGCCTCTGCTGTGTTCACCTCCATTCCTAGCAAAATATCATTTTGTTTCGTTGCGTCTCAGGCCTTGTTATATGGTCCTCCTGGCACTGGCAAGAGTGTCTCAGTCTTTGCATGGTGTCTTGTCACTCAGGCTCAGTCTTCCGTCCTTTTCATTCGTGATCCGGCTGATTTAGCCGGCCCGTTTCGCGTTGCTTACCTCCATCAAAATCATTTGGATTTTTATTCTTGTCCATCGTTTCCATCCTTTCCAGATTTAATCAATGCGGTGTCAAACTCCAACCCGCCCTCTTACTTGATTGTCATTTACGATGGTGTACGCAAAAAAACATTGGAATCGCAAGGTCTTTTCCTCAAACAAATCGGTGCCATCAAGCCCTCTCAGATTTTCCTTTGCCTTCTCTCCTCAGAAGGCGTATGCTCGCGAATCTTCTTCTTTCCCTCTTGATTCTTTTTCGTTTGTTTTGTTTTGTGATTCACGTTTTGTTGTTGTATTGCTCTATTCAAGAGTGCATCTTACTTCTCTTTTTGTTGTTCCTGTTGTTGTTGTTAGGGTCACTCAAGTTTCAACAAAATGGACACGCCTTCCATCCATTATTGCGTGTTTCACTGCACAGGGTGGAAATTTGAGGAATATCAAATGTGTTGCCATGATGGCACGTTTTGGTCCTCAGTGAGATCAGTTTTTGAGTTGCCTGCAAGTGCATCTTCTTCTTCGTTGTCGTCTTCTTCCTCCTCTGCTTCCTCATATTCATCTTCCTCCTCTGCTGCTACTGTTGATGCAGAGACAGACGCAACTGACCAACTTCTGCACGACAAATTCGCAGTTGCAGGATTTTCTGCTCGGTACATGTTTGATTGTACCGTTGCAGATATCAAGCGCCGGATTCGCGATGACTTAAATCAAGTCCGAGCTGATCATCTGTTCGAGAACGGGCTTCTTATGGCAACTGGTGCCTTTTTCTCGAAAAATGGACTACTCAGCTTCGTTGACGACAAGATAGTCTTTGTATCAGAATTCGTCGCTCGTTCTCTTCGTGATTCGAATTCTGTCGCAGACACGCAGGTAGATCATTATGTCGTTCAACTGCTAGCTTCCCCTTCTACACATCCAATCTTGAGAGGCTGGCTATTTCAGCTTCATGTTGATTTCCTCGTCCTCAGAATTCATTCGCTGACCCTTCATTTCGTTCCATCGGGCTCTTTCGAGACATTGTCCTCGACTGCTCTCTTCCGTTTTGACGATGTCTCCGAGATTGCACAGAGTACTCAAGTCGCTCAAGCGATCAGGGATAACGTCTCATTTTGGCTCTTCCCTGTTCAACCCAACTTTGGCTGTCTTGATTGGATTTTTGTCCGACCTCAAATTGGTTCGTCTTCGATTTGTTTGTTGAAATAGATTGTTCTATCTTTTTTGTTCCTTGTCCTTGATTTAGCTGGTGCTGATCGTTGGGAATTGGTTTCGCTTCAAGGCACCATCGCAAAATCCCACACCATCAAGTGGAAATACCTTCGCGAAATTTTCACGACTCTTGAGCTGCTTCTTCACTCTCATGTTCTCAATCCGCTTCGATTCTGTCATTGTGCTGTCCTTGATTCTGCGGACTTGGCACAAAACTTTCATTGG
>CAZKWM010000269.1:0-2344 GCA_964556405.1 uncultured Methanotrichaceae archaeon
TCAAACTCTGTTGTAATGAGTACTTTAATTATCACATTTAGATCATGAACCTTAGGTCTAGGAATACCCATTGGTTCTGGATTTAGGGATAATGAGTCGTACACTTCTAAAACGCGATTGATATCGTAAATCCTTGTATCCCAGCGCTTTAACATTCGAAATATACGTCATCGTCTGACTCTTTTTAAATTAATACTAAATTAACCTTAGTGTGTTAGACACACTCTACGTCAAAATGAATCCCTAAATGCTATCGACTATCAGAACCCCGCAGGCTTTAGCCATGGGAGTAGGTCAGTCACAGCCCCAGCTTTTCCGAATGCTCCTTGCAGCCAGCATCCCCGTAGAGAAGGCCGCCTGGAGGTTATACCCCCCTGTATTCCCATCCACGTCCAGCACCTCCCCCACCAGATAAAGCCCCTTGATGAGCCTGGACTCCATGGTCTTGGGGTTAACCTCTCTCAGATCCACCCCTCCCCTGGTGACCATGGCGATATCGTAGCCCCCAAGATCTTCCACGACTGCAGAAAAGCCCGTCAGGTTCTCTGCCAGGAGGGAACGCATCTCCCTGGTCATCTGAGCGCCCTTGATATAGAGAGGAATCTTGGAGATCACCAAAATTCTCTTGATGAGCCTTGGTGGCAAGCCAAGCTCTCCCAAAAAGGACCTCAGGCCTCTGGCTCCGTCCTTGTCCACCTTGCTCTGAAGCCATCCTTCCATCTCCTCGCGCTTCATGCCCTTCACAAAAGAGAGCTTTAGGGCATCATCTGGCCTAATATGCCTTGACAGGTCCAGGATTCCGGGGCCTGAGAGCCCCTGGTGAGTGAAGAGGAGATCGCCTTGAATCTCTTTTATCTTTTTGTTGTTCCTGTAAAGGTATATTTCCATCTGGGAAAAAGAAATTCCTGAGAGATCAGGGAATGGATGGTCCTTGATATAAACCGGAGTTAAGGCAGCCCCTAGCTCAGTTACATTGTGGCCCAGATCTCTGGCAAATCTGTGGCCATCTCCAGTAGATCCCGTGGCAGGATATGAGCAGCCGCCAGTGGCGATGACCAAGAGCGGTGATTGATAGATGCCATCCTGGGCAATCAAGCGAAATCCTTCCTCTGATGCAAGTACCGATCTCACCTTCTGACCGTATCGCGTCTCGATTCCACAGACGTGACACTCATCCACGAGGACCTTGAGCACATCCCTTGACTTCAGGCTCCCTGGAAAGACCTTGCCTCTTTCTGCCTGGACCATGGGAAGCCCCCGTGCCTCAAAGAAGGAGATCAGATCCCTGTTATCGAAGCCCAGGAGAGCCGGGCGCAGGAACCTTCCTTGGCCCCCGTCTTGGCTTCCATATTGATCCAGGAAGGCCTTTATATCGCCGTCGTGGGTTAGATTGCACCGCCCTGATCCCGATATCAGAAGCTTTCTTCCAGGAGCCTCCTTTTTCTCTAGAACTAATATCCTCTTATCCTTCTGGCATGAGCTGAGGGCACAGAAAAGGCCGGAAGGGCCTGCGCCTATGACTATCAGGTCACATCTCATGCTTTGATCGTCAACACCTCGGTATCCGATGCTCTGATTATCGATATCCTGTTCTTCTTTGTAGCCTTTACAGGGCTGCTTATCGGGCTCTATCACTCGGCCTCACAAAATCTAGATCTTTTAAACCGCCCTCATGCTACTTCGATTTATGGGTCCACTGCGTTCAGCTTTAAAGAACAGAAGCTGCGACGGATAATGCGATCTCTTTGATTTTATCCTTTTATCACTCAGTCCATATAATTGCACCAACCATTGCACTAATGAATCTTCCAGGGTGGAGCAAGTATGGGGCAGAACGGGAGCAAAGATAACGATAGCAGAAATGGGGGCAAGAAAACGAAGAATAGCGGCACAGTAGCTAAATTGCTCGTCCTTAGCTGTATAATAGTCGCCATCGTGGGATTTTTCCTAACCTCAGGGGCCATACAGGGGTGGCGGGTAACCAGTGATGGATCGATGGAATACTCTCTGCCCGCGCCCGAGTACCACCTGGGAGAACCCCCAATCCTCCAATGCCTCGACCCTGTGCGAGGTCAGCTTCACATGCCGGGAAGACCAGATACATGGGCTGCTTCTTGAGCCCATTAGACCCGATCAAGTTAGTGGCAGCGCCAATGGCAACGGTAATAATAGCATCCCAGGTAAAATCTCAGGCATAGTGCTTCTTCCAGGCTCAGGCATAACCAAAGAGAAAGAACAGGGCCTGGCCAGATACCTCGGCAGTCTCGGTTATGTTGCTGTAGATAGCACATTAATCGATTCGAAAAAGGGGGAGAGTTCTCCGTTTACAACGGTCATAAGAGAA
>CAZKWM010000270.1:0-2343 GCA_964556405.1 uncultured Methanotrichaceae archaeon
GTCGAGACTTTTTGCTCAGGCGCAAGCCCCGTCCTTTAGGGAGGGGTAGTTGACAACCCCTCGCCCATAGATATTACAGATTTACGGTTTTCTGTTCCTTGTTAGGGTAGATTCTGAATTTATAGGCAGTTCTCATATCTTCGTTTGATTCTCGATGTATCGCTTAATGGTTTCAGCAGTGACCGTTCCAGCAGTACCCACATAGTACGAGTTGGTCCATCTTATCTTCGGACCTTCGTGCCAATAGTTGTACATTCTGGCGCTTATACCCTTGAACCAATTAACGAGTAGGGACGGTGCATTTTGAGGAGGGGATGATACGAAGATATGGATGTGATCCGGCATTATTTCGAGGCTTAAGATCTCGATCCCCTTCTTTTCAGCGATGAGGTGTAGGATGTCAGTCAGATGGACGGCAACATCGCCCGTGAGTACTGGATGCCTATACTTAGGAATCCAGACTAGATGGTAGTTTATATTATACTTGCTATGCCTGGTAGATCGCATTTCTATGTACGATTGTGCGAATGCAGACTATATATTGTTTGCGGGGTACTTACGGGCTTACTCCGGCCTGAAGACCGGAGTTTGCGTCCTGCATCTTTCTATCGGAGTATCCTTTGATATGGTCTTATGTCACTTCTTATCTGCCATGCCCTTCTCGGCCTGGGCCTTGACCAGCTCTCCGTAAGCCTTTCCTGCTTCGGAGAGGGTAATGGTGCCGTCTTTAACGTCGATCAAACCTGCTAGCTCCAGCCTGTGCAGGTGGTAGTCAAGCATATTGGGCCCTACGAATTCTGATATCTCCTTGACTGAGAGATGACCCTGGTTCATGAGGATGAGCATCCTCCTTCGGATGGGGCTCTCCAGTGCATGGTGGACGGCGGCCATCTCCTCGGGGGACTCAGGCTTGGCTTTGCGGCCGAATTTCATGGGGTGTGGTTAACGAAGACTAAGGATATTGATCTTTTGGATGTTATTAAGAATAGATTGAGGCACAATCTTGGTTACAGGACATAATGTTCTCTGTTATTGGATCTACTTTGTGAAAGGGAGCTAAGCATTTTTTTGATAATCCAATCAACCGAGACCCAATAGATCGAGTGTAAATATCCCCACCGAAGATGGGTTAGGATAGCCCACGTGGCGTGTGAGCGCACCCGCGGCCACCGCTCGAGATCTCCAGGCGCGCGGCACTCCAGAAGTTCGCCATCGTTATCAGCACTAGCGTTATTCTACATCATAGCCAGATAGTGACACAGACTTTCCACCGATCCATGGTGCTTTTAGCACCCTATGTGATCATAGCCGAGTTGCATGCATCGGATAATCTCAACCTGGGAGGAGAACGATGGAATCTAATCACAATAGACTCATAATATGATACAACTGCAGTAGGCTCATATAGCAGATGCAATAGAATATCTTTTTAGAGAATGCATTCTGTGAGATCTCAGATCACAGCAATTGGAGTAATTTCATCCATATTATTGTTATCAGGGTGCGCCGAAAAGGTGTGCAATCTAGGGCAATATACCGTGAACTTTTCAGAGATAGGGAACTTTAAGGAATCTGTGAGTGTTGTATCCGATTGAACTTTCTGATGCTCTACTAGATGTAAGGGGCGCGCTCATTTGTCGCACAGGCCACCCCCTAATCCCTCTTCGAGGAAAATCTCCCGATTTTGATGATCACATTAATTGCAAGTGCTATAATAAGAAACGATGCTGCGACGGATTCCTGCTGTGTGCGCCCTTGCAGCCTAAACGGCAGTACCTGGGCCTGGCGCTTGGTTGGAACGATTTAGCTTCTTCCTCAGAGCCTCTTTCTTCCTGTTTCCAGGACATGATACTGACCTCAATTTAGACTAAAATGTAATAAAGCTGTGGACGCCCTTTCGCGAACTATCTATGCCATATACGATAACTTATTGGGCAACTCAAGCATGGCGTTGTCAGTATTATTTTTCTGGTGTTATTTATCCAGACGATTTCTTTCTAAATAGGTCCTCGGCCGCTTCAGGTGTCCTAACTGGGAGGCACGCGAAGTAATGATCATAAAGCATATCTACGGAATGGCCAGAAAAAGATAGGGACTGCTTAAATAAACGAAAGAATTATTATAGACCTTTGATTAACTATATACCAGTGATAGACCTTGATAGAAAAACAATTATTACTAGTGTCTGCGCTTGCAATCCTGTTTTTTATCACTCCTGCAAGCATCTGTGCAGAGCAACCCAAAGAGCTTACGGTCTCCACGGCTGCTTCTTTGACGAACGCCTTCGGAGAGATTGGTCAGATGTACAAGAATGAGACCAATACCAGTGTGGTATTCAACTTC
>CAZKWM010000271.1:0-2316 GCA_964556405.1 uncultured Methanotrichaceae archaeon
GACCTGTGGCAGATCCACGACGTCAGAACCTGGAAGGACGTGGAGAGGATAGAGGGGCCTGGAGGAGCCCTGGAGGCATTCCAAGAGGCCAAGGATACCGGGATAGTCAGACACATAGGTGTGACAGGGCAGTCCAATCCCAAGGTTCTGGAATATTGCATCGCCAGGTGGCCTGTGGATTCGGTGCAGATGCCCGTAAACCCCCTGGAGGCAGCTCCAGGCGGATTCATCGATATAGTCCAGCCGGCAGCTGAAAACCGAGGCTTAACTATTTTGGGAGTGAAGGTACTGGGCGGATCCCACCACATCCCATTTAAGGGACGTATAACCCCTGAGGTTTTGATAAGGTTCGCCCTGAACCAAAGGATATGCGTGGCAATCGTTAGCTGTTCAACCCCCACCGAGGTCGATGTCCTGGCCAGGATGGGAGAAGAACATATGGAGATGCCACCGGAAGAAGAAAAGGCCTTGGTCGAGGCATTCAGGCCTTACGTCGGGAACCTGGCTTACTACAGGGGCTACAATTTAACTGCTGACACCTTCCGGGTAATTCCAAAAGGCTACGAGAGGCCTCCAGAGGCTCTTATGGTTCTGAGAGATTCTGATTCTTAGAGATTTAAATAGCATCTGGGCCAAGGAAAAAGTGACATGTCCAGTGATCAGAAGGGAAAGTATGGGGCTTGGTACTGCGGAGGTCTCCAATTCGAGTGCCAGCAGTGCGGAAGCTGTTGCAGGATATCGGGATTGGTCTGGGTAAGCTCCCAGGAGATCAGGATCATCTCCAAGCACATGGGGATCAGCGAGGAAGAATTCAGGAGATCGTGCCTGATAAAGGTTGGAAGCGGCTTTTCCATGGGCGAGGCCAAAGATGGAAGCTGCCTCATGCTGGATCCTGCCACAAAAAGGTGCAAGATATACGAGGTCAGGCCTGAGCAGTGCAGCTCCTTTCCCTTCTGGCCCGAGGTCTTGAAGAACCCTGTGACCTGGGCCAAAGAAGGGCTCCTCTGCCTGGGGATGAGCAGGGGAAAGCTTTGGACCTACGAGGAGATCGAGGAGAGGAAGGAGAAGGACTGAGCCTTCCAATCTCCAATCCGTTCCCGAACTCCTTTAATACCCATTTCAAACCGAATTCCAAACAGAGTTTAAACCTATCCATTTCACCTCCTGTAGGCTGAAGATTTTTTTATAGTTAGCCTAACAACATATCATAAAGAGGATGTCCATGGCCATCGGTTTGAGACCTTTCGGCAGAACAGGCCTGAATTTGACCCAGGTAGGCCTGGGTGGCGAGGGGGTCCTAAGAACTTACAGAAGGACCGCCGAAGCAGTGTCCGTAATAAAGGAAGCAGCATTTCAAGGCATAACCTATTTCGACTCCGCCATGGCTTACGCAGATAGCGAGGGCTATTACGGCGAGTTCTGGAGGAAGCACCCCGACCTCCGCGGAAGGATCTTTCAGACCAGCAAGTCGGCTTCAAGGGACAAGGCCGGAGCCCATGCTGACCTGGCCCACTCCCTCACGGCCATGGGCCTGGACCACCTGGACCTGTGGCAAATCCACGATGTCAGGACTTGGCAGGACGTGGAGATGATAGAGATGCCCGGAGGCTCCCTGGAGGCCTTCATAGAGGCCAAGGACGCCGGAATAGTCAAGCACATCGGAGTGACGGGGCACTTCGACCCTAGAGTTCTAGAGCACTGCGTAGCCCAGTGGCCGGTGGATTCGGTCCTAATGCCTGTAAACCCCCTGGAGGCTATGCCGGGTGGATTCCTGGACATAGTTCATGCTGCTGCCGAGGACAAGGACATAGCCATCATTGGCATGAAGATCCTTGGAGGGGCTCACTACATCGATAGGGAGGCGAGGATAACCCCAGAGGTTCTGATAAGGTTCGCCCTGTCTCAGCATATCGATGTAGCCATAGTGGGATGCTCCAATCCAGGAGAGGTCGCTGCCCTGGCCAGGGCCGGAACTGAGTTCAGGGAGATGTCCCCTGAGGAAGAGAGAGGGCTGATAGATGCCTTTACGCCCTACGCTAGGGACTTGGCCTTCTATAGGGGCGTTTGGCCTTAGAGAATATTGGAAACATTTATTCATAGGAATTATCATCCATTGGCTAATGACATCCCACCCTGAAGGGTAGGATCTATTAAGAGCAAATGGATGAACGATGGATGAAGGCCTAAGAAATGATATCGCCGGCAGACTGGGAACGCTGCATCGGCTGAAGGACCTGCTGCCCCCTGAAGGGATAAGCCCCCTAGTCAAGGCCAGGGTAGAAGAGGAGATGAACGACCTCATCTCAAAAGGATATG
>CAZKWM010000272.1:0-2276 GCA_964556405.1 uncultured Methanotrichaceae archaeon
AGAGCCAGGGAAGGAACTCTGGGTTGGCTTCCTGAGTCGGCCTCTATAAAGTTCCTCCTGGAGGACTGGAAGGTCGTAAAGAGGTATAGGTCAGGAGATCTTCCTTTCAGCCTTCTCAGGGAGATCTATCGTGCCGAGGGCGGCATGCCCGCCTGTCTCTCCCAGATCCGCTGCATTTTAAGAACCCTGACCCCGAAAAAACTTCACCCTGAAAACATCTGCGGCGAGGTCCTGACCGATCTTTACATGTCTTTGAGCCCTGAGTCCAGGACCATGCTAAGCAAGGCTGCGGTCTACGATATCGCTGTGAGCCGGTCTGGAATCAGTGCGACGGCTGGGGAAGGAGCCTTGGATCACCTAGGCGAATGGAAAGAGGTATCCTTGGCCTGGAGCCTTCCCGGAGATCTATGGGCTTTCCCCTTCCAGGGATGGCTCTCCACTCGCCTGGGGTCCGATGAGGCAAGAGATACCCACAGGGCTGCGGGGGCCTTCCTGGAGGACCTGGCCAAGAGTAACCTATCGGGTGAGATCGGTCTCTCTAGGATGGATTGCTCCATGGAGGCCAGAGGCCAGTACCTGGAAGGCAGGGATTTAGAGAAGGCCAGGGCTGTGACGGCTTACATCAGCGGCTACCTGGAGGGGCTCGGCCTCTTCTCAGAGATGGCTAGGCTCAATGAAGAGCTCTTGGCCAGGGAAGACCACTCGGCTACCATGACCTGGCTGGGCAGGGCTTATGCAGGCTTAGGGAACTACCCATCTTCCAGACAGTGTTACCAGAAAGCTATGGAAGCAGGTCCAGAAACCTCATCGTGCATGGGCCTAGCATCCCTCCTGGTTAAGGAAGGGGATTATGCCGGCGCCAGAGCCAACTTCTCCAAGGCTGAGGAGCTCTGTAGAGCTTCCGGGGACCTGAGAGGCCAGGCCTCGGCCCTCCACGCTCTGGCCTCTGTGGACATGGCCCAGGGAGATAACGATGCAGCGCGCCAGAGGCTCCTCCAGGTGTTAGATCTTCAGAGGATGGCAGAAGATCTCAGGGGAGAGACCGCAACATTACAGAACCTGGCTTCTCTGGACCTTCGCCAAGGTAACTATGGATCTGCCATGGTGTCCCTGGAGACGTCATTGAAGCTCTCCCAGGCCTCCGGGGACAGGGCTGAGGAGGCGGCCATCCTCTACAACATGGCCTCGGTCGATTTCGAGAAGGGGGAACACGACAGGGCCCGCGGTGAGTACCTCAAGTCCCTGGAGATAAAGAGGGTTTTAGGGGATAGATCGGATGAAGCTGTTATCCTCTACAGGATGGCCGCCCTTGATTCCCAGGTAGGAAACCTGGACTCCGCAGTGGAGAAGTTCACTAAGGCCCTGGGGATCTACCAGCAGCTCGGAGACAAGAGTGGCGAGGCAGGGGCCTTCTTCCAGCTCGGGGCTTTAGCTGTGCAAAAGAACAGGATCCCTGAAGGTCTCAGGCTGATAGTCTTAAGCTCAGTGATCCTCAGGTCCGAGGGCAGCCCCGACGTGAAGCAGGTGGATCCCCTGATAGACGGCCTGGCAACCAGACTCAACCTATCCCAGGCCCAGTTTGTTCAGATGATAAGAGAAGTGACGGCATTTTATAGAAGGGACCGGGGTAAGGGCCTTCTAGCGGCGGCCTTAGGCCCTTCATAGCTGGCCCTTCATAGCTTTTACCTATCAATCCTCTGCTATCCTATCTTCCTCTTTCCTATTCTTTATTTCTTCTTCTTGGCTTTCTCTAACGAAGGCCTCAGCAGGACAACTACCCTTATAAATGTACGATGTCAATAATAGCATACTGGTTACCGTAGGGAGGATTTCAAATTGATGGAATACGATATCAAAGAAGGCGTCCAGCCCCTTTTAGTAGAGCTTGTCCCCAAGCCCGGAGTGCGCCAGCTGAGCCTCTCAGCCCTGAGCAGGGAAGATATGGAGATAGAATCGGCCGAGGCCATGGATAACGCCATGAAGGCCATACAGGCAATGGCTCAGAGGATCTCCTCTGCCGTGAACGACCTGGAAACTGAGAGCCAGCCTTCCAGGGTGGAGGTCCAGTTTGGCTTGAAGCTGGATACCGATGGCGAGGCCATAGTGTCCAAGAACGAGGAGGAGGCCACCATCAAGGTCAAGCTGATTTTGTCCCAGTCATCCGCCCCCTGAGACCCCGGGAAGGTCTAAAATAATAGCTGGCCCGTAACCTCCCTGACACCCATGAATATCTCCTACTACAGCACCAATGGCCGGGCCGAGAGAGTTGATTTTCG
>CAZKWM010000273.1:0-2269 GCA_964556405.1 uncultured Methanotrichaceae archaeon
CCAGAGAAAGCTCATCCCTTAGCTGGGAGTACTGAGCATCAGCCTCGGCGATCCTGGCTCTGGCCTCGGATAGGGCTTCTTCCTGGTCCTCCAGCTCGCCCTTGAGGCTGGCACCACGGATGCTCCCATCCCCGATCTTCTCAGAATTTTCCTGGGACTCCTGCTGGAGCTTGTTTTGCTGTATAAAGCAGGCCTTGAGCTGCTCATCGGCCGCGGCCTGGGCTTTCTCCGCCATCTCAGCCCTTCCCTCCTCCCTGGCCACCTCACCTTTGAGCTCTACGATCCTGCGCTTTACCTGGACCTCCTCGTCCTCGCCTTTTTTATTGATCTCGTAGTTGAGGCCCTTCAAGCGCGCCTCCAGGGCGGAGAGCTCAGCCCTCCGGGCCTGGGACCTGGAGTTGAACTTCATGATCTGGTTTGCAAGATCGACTTTCTCGGATTCCAGGGCTGCCATCTTATCCGATGATTCCTTTAGCTTGGCCAGCAGCAGTGACGCCTCCAGCCTCCTCAAATCGTCACGATAGGCCTCGTATGCCAGGGCCTTATCCCGCTCCTCCTGGAGCTTGGAGAGCTGGGACCCGACCTCCTCCAGGATGACATCTATGCGCCCTATCCTCTCCCTGACGACGTCGAGTTCCTCCAGGGATTTACTTTTCTTCTCGTCGAACTCGGCAACCCCGGCGATCTCATCTACGATCTTTCGCCGCTCGGTAGGGGACATCTCTATTATCCTGGTCACATCACCCTGCATGACCACGTTGTAGCTCTCAGGGGAGATACCGGCCTTTCCCAGGTGATCCTGGAGTTCGCCGTAGCTGCAGGGCTTGCCACAAAAATAGTAGGAGGATACGGCCTTATCCTTGTGGAGCTTTATTTTCCTGGTGATCTCCACCATGTCCAACTCCACGGGAATGATCCGGTTGGTGTTGTCCAAACGAACTGTCACCTGGGCGAAATCGGGGTTCTTGCCATTCTCCCCCTTGTATATGAGATCCGGAAGCTTCTCAGCCCTCATAGCCCTGGAGCTGGAGAGGCAGAGGGAAAAGAGAAGGGCATCTATGATATTGGACTTGCCGCTACCATTGGGCCCTGTGACCACGGTGAAATCATTGCGCAGGGGTATCTGGACCCGTTTTCCGAAGGACTTGAAGTTCCTGAGATCGACTTCCTTAATATGCAAAAGCTACCTCCCCAGGGCTGGGGGATGGCAATCGAACAAGATCGCCCATATTGGCTCCCTTCAAAGTGTGCGGCTATGCCTTCCGGTATTATAAATCTATCCGGCTCAGGGTTTCCCAGGCTTCTGCGTCGCCATCAGGCCTTGGAGGCCCTGGAAGATAGTCCTTTCCTGAGGAATCATTTCCTCTCCCGACCGGCGCCATCCTGTTTTTCCCCTTCATCTTTAGCGCCTTTGTCAAGGCATCCGTTATCCTCTAAAGGAATAAGTCACCAATTTATAACTTAGTCAGGTATTCTTGTATGTATATAGCATTTTCCCTTATTTTCCTCGGCAGACCTGGCAGGCATTATCCACATTCCTCTTAAATCTTTGTCTTTTATCCTCTATGGCATCTTAGATCTGTGCCTTACCGACCTTTGTCCATTCATGCAGATGGGCAAGATATAGGTAAGATGATTGGGTCCAACGTGGCAAACATCGACCGTCTCCTGGGATTGGAATAGATGGAACACACTGGAGCAATTAGTTTTATAATTCAGGCGGCCTTTATCATTCTAACCTGAAGGAGAAGGACCTGCTATGGTTAGCATCAAAGACATTCCTGCAGAGGTAAGGTGGGAGCTCGCCACCAAATCGACCACTGCCTACCATATAAATTACGACATGCTCTACAGAGTAGCTTTCGAAGATCAGATCGACGATCTGGAGACGAGGTTCTGGTCTGAGGCCGAAATAGGGACTAAGAAGATAGCAGACGCCCTGAGCCTTCCGGTAAAGGATGCCGTAGAGACGAACAGCACCTTCAGCATAGTTGCATAGATCATCCTGGGTCCCGAGTTCAAGCTCTCTGTGGTGGAATCGACGCCTGATTTGGTGAGGGGCAAGGTGATCGAGTGCCCCATGCTCAACAGGATCAAGGAGCTGAGCTAGATTACTGATAAGGCCCTTGATCATTGCGGCACCTTCTGCTCTAAAGCCATCTGGAATCTGAACCGGAGGTTTAACCTGAATTTCACCAAGAGTACGTTCACCGGTGATGCCTCTTGCGAGTACGTCATCGGGCCTGGACAATGAATCGTAGCGATCATG
>CAZKWM010000274.1:0-2262 GCA_964556405.1 uncultured Methanotrichaceae archaeon
CCCTGCCCTGATCTCTAAAAGCGTTCTTTTCTCCACCGTAGGTATGGCCTCTTCCATGGTCAGGAGGGACCTCACCACTTCCTCGGACAGCCAGAGCACCTCCTAGTTGGACATCAATTTTATTACCTAGATGCCGAAACAACCTTTGGGCAAGGTCCAGGCAAGCTGCCGACGATGCAGTCAAAGCAGCCCTTGGGTGGATGGTGTCCTTTGCTAAAATACGATGTTGCGGTGATAGGGGCAGGTCCTGCAGGGTCCATGGCAGCCAAGCACGCTGCTCTGGCAGGAGCCAATGTCCTTCTCCTGGAGGAGCACAAGGAGATAGGGTGGCCGGTGGGGTGCGCAGGGCTCATAGGGTTAAAGGCCCTGGAGGAGTCGGAGATACCACTAGGGAAGTTCGCCATACAAGCGTTCAAAGGAGCTGATGTTTATTCTCCTAATGCTAAAGTGTCTTTCAAAGCACCCTCTCTCAAGGCCTGGGCTGTGAGCAGAAAGCTTTTCGACAGGTCCCTGGCCCTGGAGGCGGTAAGAAATGGCGTTGATCTAAGCTTTGGGTCTTACGTCAAGAGCTTTCGTAGAAACGGTGGTAGCTGCATCCTCGCCACTGGCGACGGCCGGGAGATTCAGGCCAGGGTGGTGATATCGGCCGAAGGTGTTAGGGCATTCGTAGCTAGGAGGGCTGGAATTGCCCCTCCCGATAAAATCCTGTCTGGGGCCCAGGTAGAGCTGCCTTTCACGGCAGAAGATCAAGAGAAGGTGGAGCTTCACTTCGGCCCGGCCCCCGGCCTCTTTGCCTGGGTCATTCCCCTTGGTAATGATATGGCCAGGGCCGGCCTCTGTACCAAGGAGAACGCCTGCTTCTACCTGAGAAAATTCCTGAAAGGGGATTTGATGAAGGGCCGAATCTTGGGATCTCCCATTGACTTGGTGGTGGGAGGGCTTCCCATGGGCCCGCCCCTGTCCACGGTGGCCGAGGGCCTCATAGCAGTTGGAGATGCAGCGGGCCAGGTGAAGCCCACCTCGGGCGGTGGCATATACCCGGGATTGGTCTGCGCCAAGGCTGCAGGCAAGGTGGCCGCCGCCGCTGCCCTGGAAGGGAATTCTTCAAAGAAGCGCCTTGGGGAGTGTGACCGCCTGTGGAGGGCAAGGATTGGCCAGGAGATGGCAGTGGGAATGAGGCTGAACAATCTTATCGACTCCCTAACCTTGGAGGAGATCGATGAGATCTTCGCTTATCTGTCCAGGAAGCCGGAGCTTTTAAGGCTGGTAAACGAGCACGGCGATATAGATCGGCCCAGCATTCTGGCCTTGAAGATGCTGTCGCATGTGGGAATTGATGGTCTGAACCTGGCACATCTTCTCAGAAAAGCCTTCTTTTAACCTTTCTAACCTGGCGTTTTTTTCAAATTTTTCCTGAGAATCCTTCGAGATTGTGCTGTGTTGCGTAATTATACTATGGCACTGGGTCAGTAATAATACTTCCGTTAAGATATTCAGTTTATCTAAGAACTGATTATTATAGCATATGGAATGAATAATCTAACAATTTCAGAGGTCATGCCTTCGATAGAAGAAGCTCTAACCGTCTCACCAAAGATTAATTTGATAGCGGAGAAGTAGGTTTTGACTGCCCGTCGTCTTCCATACTGATGCATTTGGCACCAACCGTTATAGCCCATCTTATTGAATTCCAGAACAGCGTTCGATCTCGGTGATGGCTCTTCAACCACAATAGCATTTTCTCTTATGTTAACCTAGAGATACGTCTGTGAAATGTAGTATAGTTCGCGGCTATCGATCCTGTTATGTAAGTTCCAAGTTGGACGATAAATCCTTCTAGCGGTCTATATGGCATGCGCAAGAATGAATAAATTACAGGTGCAAAGAGCATGTACGTATTAGAATACTCATAGAAAGCTCATGATTTCTTTCTATTCATCTGATTTAGCTTTTTTTGCCAGTCTCTAATGCAATCCAAATTGAGACAGAATTCGCTCCTGCGCACAAGCTGAGCGTTAACCTTTTTCTAATTTCGATTATCGGCGTAGCTAATCTCCTATTATTAACATCAATTCTGAAACATTTGTTGATTCTACGATGTTTACCAATAAAAAAGAAAAGAATTAAAAATACAGGCAATAACAAGATATGATGAGACCATATATCCTGTTGAAGTGAGAGTGAAATCAAATCTAAGAGTTCCAAAATGTAAAGGTTTCTTTTATGGGGGTGGAGAATACAATTCTAAAAGATTCTTGAATA
>CAZKWM010000275.1:0-2257 GCA_964556405.1 uncultured Methanotrichaceae archaeon
CTGATATACCCCGAGAACCCCTAGATAGTGAATGGCTACGGCCCAAGAGATTTAGGGCTCTTGTAAGGATCTAATCAAAGAAATTTCGGGCTATTGTTGGGACCCCAAGAAGCAGGAGCACGGGCAGGACGCGCCGATTAAGGTTAACGACCACGCTTGCGATGGCTTGTGGTATTGTTGCCGCAGGGTCATAAAGAGAAGGTTTTCATGATAACTGATGTCGAATCCGTCCTGCAAAAAGGGAAGATTTGGCCACCCGCTGAGGAGAAGGATCGCCTTACTATTTATCGATAAAATGAGTACCTATTATCCTGATACCACACAAAAGTGTGCATCTGGCTGCTCAGGATCTTCCACGCTGCTGCAGCCGAACACCAAAAAATCATATTAAATCATATTAATACTGAACTTGTCATGCAGACTAAGTCTCTTTTGGGCTGATAATAATCCATCTGGCTTGCTTTAATGTGACTGTTGAGCGCCTTGACATCCACATCCAGGACGATATCGTCAATAACCTTCTCCCATAGCTCCCTGGAGGCTTTTGGCCGGTAAGGGACGCGGGTCTTATGGAGCATCATGTATACAGGACTATGTTCCAGGGCCTGGCCGGAGGTCAGGTCGACCACGCAGTTGGGACAGCATAGTAAGTGGGGGTACAACTCGAAATCGCCCCAGACGACAGCATCTGCCAGGGCTCGGATGTGGAGGAAAAGGTTAACTCTGAGCTTGGTGGTTAAATCATTCCCAAGAATCTCTGATGCCACTCGATCTACGATGATATCAGCATCTTCCGTGACGTAGATGCCTCGGGCATATACAGCCAGGTGGCCGCCAGGCAAACGCTTGATGTTCAGTTTTCTGATCAGCTCCTTAGCAAAGAGGACGAAATCCACGAATCCGGACTGTGCCCTGATGCCTTCTACAGCGATTTTGGGTACATCGATCCTAGGTGCTTTCTTCTCGACGAATAGAGGGCAGATTATCTTGTTGCAACCTGTCCGAAACGAGGGGTAACTCTGGAGAGTCTGACAGGTGATGGTGTCGGTGGCTTCACATCCGGATATGGTAAAAACGTCGATATCATGACCATTCAGAAGTTCGATGGTATTGCTGTCGCTGTACCAGTTTTTGATGTATTGAGAGAGGGATTTTGGATCAGCGCCTCTCTCTTTCCAGAACTGAGCGAGGATGATTACCCAGGTAATTCCATCTTCGGCCTCTGGTCCTTCAAGCATCGCGTATTCAATACATGACGGAAGGCTGAAGCCCTGGGCGGGGAGTCAGTTCACCGTCCATGTGATGCCACCCCGTACTCCTTTACGATGCATTGGCCATGGGGGTAGGTAGAAACGCTTTGCTGCAACGATTTCTGTGGCTTATCTACGAACATATATCCGTCCTAGAAGAGCTATCCCTTGGGGGTAGGCATCGTACAGATCCGGCGCTTATGCTCGGGCCGGTATTCTTTTATCCCCGCCGGTCTATATACACTGTAGATTCCTAGGTCGATCCCTCTCTGGCGCCAACCTTCGGGGATCGCCTTAGCTCTCCTACTGCCATTAATTCATTACTCACCGATCTCTGTGGGTCACTCGTACTTTCCTATGATCGATGCCAGCGACCGAAACTTTTCCTTCGCAGTTGATATCTCCCGGTGGGCACCTGACGATACTTGTTTTTCTGAACCCGAATCTCCTCTTCGATATCCTCGGAATCAATTAAAGACCTACGCCTATGTTCCCACTGATTTGCACTCAATTCAGCCAGTAGCCTGAGATCGAAAGCTGAGTGCGGCCCATGCTCTTTCAGTGCCTCTTTGATCTTATCCAGGCCCGTTGGACCTCGACTGGGTTGGCAGCATAACAGCATGTTACCGACGATTTGCCTGCTAGGTTCTCTGATGTCATACCCTACTGCGTTCATAGGTTCGTTTATCGCGGTCAAATCGATCCCTGGTATCGATGCTGAGCAGCTTGATCGGATGTCTCAGACTCTCATAATGGAAGCCGTGCCCTTTAGGGCGAGGAGCAATCATAAAATCGAATGTTCGAGACGCCGTCAGAGATCAGATCTTAGATCGGCCATGAATCAGGCAGCCGACCAGGCGTTGGCGTTGGGCTTGAACGATATTCAGGACCTGTGCCCAGTCGACACAGGTAACCTGAGAGCATCGTACGCAAAAGACAGTTCAATGACAGTGCTGACATACTCCCAGGGCTAAAGCACCTAGGATTCTATTGTTAGCGGGGTTCGC
>CAZKWM010000276.1:0-2252 GCA_964556405.1 uncultured Methanotrichaceae archaeon
ATTGGAGAAAAGTAATCCGGTGATGTTTTGAAATGGGCTCAAGGCCAAAGTTATCTCCCTAGAGGAAGCGGAATTGTTGAGAGACCAGGGCTGGCTGGCTGCGGATCTTCACATCCACACCACCTGATCCCACGACGTCATACCTACCAGCGCTCTTAAACCCAAGGCCTTATATAACAAAACCCTTCGGGCTGGCATGGATTTCGTGACCTTTACGGATCACGATACCGTAGAAGCCTACGATATCCTGGGCTGGGAGAAAGATAAACTGGTAACCGGCGTTGAGATCAGCATCATGGACGACAATGTCGTGGGCCGCACACTTCACCTCAACATCTACGACTTCACCAAAGACCAGTTCCAAGAGATGGAGGAGATATCCTCAATTAGAGACCTGATGGACCGTCTGGGTTACCTAAACAGGAGCCTTCTGCCCTACACCAACAACCCCCTTCTGGTTCGAGCCCGGAGAAAAGCCCAACCTGGCAGACGTGCTCGGTATCATGGAGCTATTTCCCATGACCGAGTACAACAGGCGCCGCGCCTAGAGGAAGAATGTGATCGTGGTAGAGCTGGCCCAGAAGTTCGAAAAGGGCCTGACTGCCACCACCGATACTCACTCAGGGAGGGGAGAAGATATCTACACCCTATTCAAGGGAGAGGACTTTGGCGAGTACTTCCGCCGCATCAGAGAGGGAAACTCGTACATCGCTAGTCACGGCCCTTACCAATGAGGACGTAGTCAGAGCTCAGATCTGAGGGCTCCCTGATGCCGGAAATAGAAAGGCATCCCTCAGAAATCCTGGGCAAGAAGTTCTGAGCTTAAAGATAATTTTTAAAATTATCTTTGATTCAATCGATACCTCTGGCTTGGAGGAACAAGCCAAATTTATGGTCAGCTCCCCGATATTCATAATGTAATCGACGATGCGCTCAAGGCTGCTGGCCACTGCCAGCTTGGCCAGGCCTTCATCCACGCCACTTATCCCCCCGGTGAGACAGCCGTAAAATTAACTGTCTTGAGGATCTCTCCAGCCTTCTCTATCACCTGATTGGCCCTTCAGCATCTGTCAGCAGGAGGCTAGAGACGGACTCCTCTATGAGGTCCCTTAAGGCGGTTTCCAGGCCGAGAAAGGCCTCTTGATCCGGGTTTAAAGCAGTAAAAGTGCTGGGGAGGTCCATGGATATTCGGGCGATCCGTGAGACGTGATCGGCGATTCTCTCCAGGTTCAATGCCGCCTGCGTGTAGTTGAAGGCCGTAACTGAGTCCAGCTCCGCCACCTTCGCCGATCCCGAGCAGAGGGTCTCCGCGAACTGGTGCGAGATTAGAAGGTTCAGGTGATCTACATCCTCATCCCTCTGATGCGACCTCAAAGAAAGAACGGAATCTTGGATCATGTACTTGACCAGGGACTTGATCCTCTTGAGAGCCCTCTCCAGGCGAAGGCCCTCGGAGTCCAGAGTGTACGGGATAACAACTCTACTGGCCGTCTCCTCGACTATCTCCTGGCCTATGAGCCTGTTGATCACCTGGAGGATGGCGATCTTCTGATCATTAGATATCTTATTTTTGGATATCAGCTCCACGATGCGATAGCCCGAAAGGTAGCATCCTATGAGGTCTCTGATCAGGGGCTCTCCAGCTCTTCTTTCTATGTTGATACGACTTTTGATTCAGGCCTGAACTTCTGGGCAGAGACTTTCAAAGTCCCATCCGAGTCGTGGGCGACGTAGACCATGGAGCCCGCATCGATCCCATTTCCCAAGGCCCAGCTTTTAGGGATGGATATGACGAAGGTCGCCCTGTCGGTCTGTTGAACTTTTCTGGCTTCCATGGCTATCAGCTCAGAATTTTTTTTCATTAAACTGAGGTATATCCTAGGTCAGGGACCTGATGCCCAGAGATCTTTATCATATGCATTTATTATCGGCTATTATCGGCTATATCACTCCCAATCGGTAGAAGCAATAGATCATCACGGCCAAGAGAAGAAGCGTCGCCGTCACATAAGTTACTGCTGATACCTTGGTCCTGCTATCCATTTCATGAATTTATTAAAAGATCGTTTTCTTATTCTTTTCCCCTATAAAATAAGCAACCCATAGCATCTATATAGATATGTTTACTAGGAAGCCAACGACCCACTGGAAAAGATATCCAAATCCGCCTGTGTAAGTTAAAATCACCTGGATTAAAGGGAACCCACGATGAGGCGAAGGAAAGATTGTAAATAGAAAGTTCCAAGCTGATG
>CAZKWM010000277.1:0-2247 GCA_964556405.1 uncultured Methanotrichaceae archaeon
CACTATGACCAGAATTGGTTTAAGAATTGTGGCTTATGCATTGAGAATACTACTACGTAGTTTATACAAATCCGTTAACATGATAGAAACGTTCGAAACGGAGCTTGAAAACTTAAAGAAAATAAAAGTCAAAAAAATTGGAATCGAACGTATCCATGGGGCACAGCTCATATAAGATACCATAAACTGCTGGCGTTTTGCTCTGGCTTTATCTCAGATGGCACCTTATAGCTATTTCCATTATCTATGGGGCCCTTGCCGATGATGAAGGTGGTCATATTAATCACGTTCAGCTGAGGTGCATTCGGTCGAATCGATTCCCCAAGGGTGATATTGCTGAGATTATCCCTCTGCTTTGTGACCTCGGATCTCGTTGAATTTAGTGTCGAGGTTGTAGAATTTAATGCTGTGGTATTCGTGGTCGTGCTATTTACAGGTGAAAGCCCAACGGTTGTATTTTCTGAGATAGTATTATTTATAGCTACGTTATTTATAGTTGTATTGTTTAGTGACACATTATTTAATATCGTGCTATTGTTCTCTTGAGCACCAGCTATCATATAAGTCCCTATCACAGCAAGGGAGAGCAAACCTATGAAATATATAATTCTAGCATTCATATAAATCTATGGCTGCAGAGAATTCCTAAGGAATATCAAATTTGCGCTTCATTAGCGCCCAGTAATACATACATTTAAGTACGCTAATGATTCTTCAAAGGCATTATGGCTCATCTTTGAACTCCTGGGCGAGCTGTATATACAAATCAAGACCTAGTCCACAGTCGTGGAGAGGAGCGTCAGGTATATCTCCTGTCGTGGGATGGACTGGCGTTCTAATGAAGATACAAGCCACGCATTGAATCACAACCCGGGACCGCCTTGAAGCGGCCTTCGAAGAGCGGCGCCTATCCAGGCCTCAGAGAAGTAGCCTCTGAAAGGTATATTGGCACCGCCGGTAGGTTCACATGATAACTGATGAGATATTGCTAAAGAAGAAGGAGTGCAACTCCGTAGTCCTGGCCCACAACTACCAGGTAAGTCCGGTGCAGGACATCGCCGATATAGTGGGAGACTCCCTGGAGCTCTCTAGGGCGGCTGCCAGGACCGACGCCGATGTCATAATATTCTGCGGCGTGGACTTCATGGCAGAGACCTCAGCTATCCTCTCCCCTGAGAAGAAGGTGGTGCTTCCTGCTGGGAAGGCCTCCTGCCCCATGGCTCACATGATCACCGCAGAGCAGGTGAAGGATGCCAGAGACCTCTACCCTGAGGCAGCCGTGGTTTGCTACGTCAACTCTACAGCCGAGGTGAAGGCAGAGAGCGATATCTGCTGTACCTCGGCCAACGCCATCAAGGTGGTCAACTCCCTGGGCGAGAAGGAGGTTCTCTTCATCCCTGACAGGAACCTGGCCAGCTACGTAGCCAGATTCACTGACAAGAAAATAATTCCATGGGATGGGTACTGCTATGTCCACGACAGGTATACCCCTGAGCAAGTCGTGGAGGCCAAGAGGCTCCATCCCAAGGCCGAGGTCCTTGTCCACCCCGAGTGCAGGGCGGATGTAGTAGATCTGGCCGATTACGTCTACAGCACTTCGGGCATGGGTAAGCACGCCAAAGGGAGCAAAGCCGAGGAGTTCATCATAGGCACAGAAACCGGCATGCTTTATAGGCTCAGGAAGGAGAACCCTGGAAAAAAATTCTACCCATTGAGCGAAGATGCTGTCTGCCAGAACATGAAGAAGACCGACCTTACCAAAGTTCTCAAGGCTTTGGAAACCCTGGAGACACGGATCACAGTGCCTGAGGATATAGCAGTGAGAGCCAGGAAGGCCATAGCGAAGATGCTCCAAGTGGTATAGAATGGGGGGGCTTAGCCAGCTAGCAAACGAAGAAGCTTCACAGCTCCTACCACAGCCTCTATGGACTAACCTAGGTCTTCATCCTGGCCTCGATTCAGACTTCGGTTCGACCTTTGAATTAAAGTTCAGGTTTCAGCCAACTTCACGACCTAGCCTATATCTCTTGAGATGCCAAAGCCTTTCCCGGTGAGAGGATTGAAGTACAGCGCAACCCTGGAGAAGTTCCTCAAGGCCAATAAGGGAAATCTTATCTGGGTGCTTCTCAAGGACTCTAGCGAGAGCATCTTAGGAAAGCTCGTGGAGTACGAGGAGAATATCATCGTGCTCAATATCGTAGAAAAGGGGAATGATTCCATGGAGGTAACCGACGTCCTGCTCCTCTT
>CAZKWM010000278.1:0-2204 GCA_964556405.1 uncultured Methanotrichaceae archaeon
TTTACGTCAGCATAGGGGGCAAGCAGGTCCTCAAGGACGTAAATCTAAGGATTGGTTCCGGGGAGACCCATGCCCTCTTTGGGCCTAATGGCACTGGAAAGACCACACTCCTCAATGCCATCATGGGCCTTCCGAGGTACGAGGTGGACCGCGGAGGCATTTTCTTCAAGGGCCAGGATATAACCAGGATGTCCATGGACCAGAGGGCCAAGCTCGGCATAGGCATGGCTTTTCAGCGTCCTCCTGCTATCCGGGGCCTAAAGCTCAAGGATTTAATCAAGATCATCAACCCCAAGGCCGATGGCGTCAGGATTTTGAAGCAGATGGATTTTGAGAACTTCGCCAATCGCGACGTGAACCGGGGCTTTTCGGGGGGCGAGGTCAAGAGGTCGGAGATGGTACAGCTCCTGGCCCAGCAGCCCGATTTCACCATGCTAGATGAGCCCGACTCGGGCGTGGACCTGGAGAACATCAAGCTAATCGGAGAGGCAATAGACGTTCTCACCCAGAAGGGCACCAGGCCCAGTGCCAGGAACAAGTCCGGGATCATCATCACCCACTTCGGCCACATCCTGGACTACATGAAGACCGACAGGGCCCACGTCATGCTGGGACGATCCGTGGTCTGCAGCGGAGACCCAAAGGAAATACTGGAGCAGATCAAGGCCAATGGTTATGAGGGGTGCGTAGCATGCATGTGCCCGGCGAAGTAAAGGAGATGTCAGAGAAGGCTAGGGATAAGAAGGCCCTCTACGGCACCGATGTGGACCTGAAGAGCTATGAATCCAAGGCCGAGGCCCATCAGGAAGTAGCGACGCCAGAGGAGCTTCCCTCCGATGTGAAGAAGGCCGCTCTGGACGTCGGGGTGAGCCTGGATAAGGAGTCCTCGGGGGCTTACGTCCAGATGGATCAAAGCCCAGTGATTGCGGAGTCCATGTACGAAGGGGTGGAGGTCATGGACATCGCCACCGCCCTGGAGAAGTACGACTGGCTCCAGGATTACTGGTGGAAGCTGGTGGCTCCTGATGCTGATAAGTATACGGCAGATGTGGCCCAGAGCCCTCCGGCGGGCTATTTCCTGAGGGCGAAAGCTGGCGCCAAGACTGTATTTCCCATCAAGAGCTGCCTGTACCTTGGGTCCACCAATCTCAATCAGAGGGTCCACAATGTGATCATAGCCGAGGAAGGAAGCGAGCTTCACGTCATCACCGGCTGCACGACTCCCGCCCACGTTCAGAGGGGATTGCACATCGGTGTCTCGGAGTTTTTCATAAAGAAGAACGCTAAGGTCAGCTTCACCATGATACACAGCTGGGGCCAGGAGGTGGAGGTAAGGCCCAGAACAGGAATTGTGATGGAGGAAGGGTCATCCCTCTCTAACAACTACATATTGCTCCGGCCTGTGAAGACGATACAGACCTTCCCCACCTGTAGCCTCAACGGCAAAGGGGCCGTGGCGAGCTTCAACACCGTGATCTACTCCACCATGGGGAACATTGATGTGGGAAGCAATGTCTTCCTCAATGCTCCTGATACCCGCGCCGAGTCCATCTCCAGGGTAGTATCCGTTGGCGGGGACGTCATAGCTAGGGGCAGGATGACTGGAAAGGTTCCCGGAGCTAGGGCCCATCTGGAGTGCGTAGGGCTGCTGCTCTCGGATAAGGGCAGGATATACTCCATTCCTGAGCTTGATGGCCAGTCCAGGGACCTGGATATGTCCCACGAGGCTGCTGTCGGAAGAATCTCTGAGGAAGAGCTGGAGTACCTCATGACCAGAGGGCTTACATCCGATGAGGCTACGAGTGTCATCGTTAGGGGATTCCTGGATGTGGAGATCAAGGGGCTGCCTGAGGAGCTTAAGCAGGAGATTAAGAATATTACTCAGAAGGAGGATTTGAATGGGGCTTAAGTTTCCCTTTCTTTCCTATTGGGACCTTTTTTGCTTGCGCTAGGTTAGTACGTTTTGAATCTGGATGTTTTATTCATCCCCCTAAGTCCCTCTCCAACATCTTCCCTGATGATTCTCTCTACCAGCTTGCCTTGATGGAACTCAAGATAAAAGATGCAAAAGGAAGCAGCAAAGTAAGAGGCAAGAAAGGTTATATCGGCCCGAAAGAACTGCCTTCCAGGGATTATATTGACTTCATTAACCGATAGAGAAAGGCTCCTGGAGCTTGTTAAGACCAGGGCCTTAGAGGTGAGGA
>CAZKWM010000279.1:0-2129 GCA_964556405.1 uncultured Methanotrichaceae archaeon
CTGGATAGCTCCCTTACTATCCAATTGGTTGTAAAACCTATAGCAAAGCAAATGAGGGCTATATAGCCTTTTTGTGAGAGGATATCAAAGGTGAAGATGCTGCTACTCAGCAATAGGTAAGCTACGTATCCGAAGATGGCCGCTAGTAATGGCAGCACTACATACCAGGGTCGCCTGTACCTCGTTACCAGACCATCATCAAGAATGTCCCTTAGAACGCCTATCAATATCTGAATAGAAGACCCCATTCCAGCAAAAAAGACCGACCAGAGGGGCACTCCAAGGGCTGACTCATTTGGATAAGAGGATAAAAGAATGTCAAAAAGGGCAGTAGAGACGATGCCAAAGGCCATGGCGTAGAAGCCGTAGAGCTTCGAGAAATAGGAAATAGTTCTAGCGCTTGGTATACTCGTTCCTCTAAAGCTGGCCTTGGCGGTACTTACAGCCCGGGATATCTCCCCTGATGCCTCCGTGCATCTCGAAAGGCCGCTAGATACGTCCTCTCTCAAAAGATCCTCAACGGCTAGGGTATAGAGTTCGTAGCTCTTCTGGGCATCTATGGAGCTTTCGTGGGCTGCCTCAATCATCTCCCGAAGGCGCACCAGGCTCTTTCTTAAGTCCTCGGCCCCGACCATCGGAGGAGGCTCTTTGAGCTCCAGCTCTGAGATATTCAAATCCACTGCTCAGGTGATCATCTATCTTACTATTTCCCTTTTGTTATGGAACGGCGGAGAGCAAATCCCCTCAAGATCAGCCGTTAACCCGTGAATTAAAGGATCTAAGTGAGGTTTTGAAGGCCCCATGCTGAGCCCTTTAAATAGGAAGAGGGGTCCGGATGCCCTGATGATGGAGATCAGAGACCCCATTCACGGGTACGTCAAGGTGGACGAGATGGCCAAGGCCTTTATAGACACGCCCCAGGTCCAGAGGCTGCGCTGGATAAAGCAGCTAGGCTTGGCCAACCTGGTCTATCCCGGCGCCAACCACACCCGCTTTGAGCACAGCCTTGGGGTCTACCATCTAGCAGGGGTTCTGGCAGAGCATCTGAGCCTGGAGGAAGCCGATAGGAAGAAGGTAAAAGCCTCTGCCCTCCTCCACGATGTGGGCCACGGGCCTCTCTCCCACGCCACCGAGATCGCCCTCTCGCCGTACCTCCGAAAGGGGCATACTGATATAGGGGATATCTTGAGGAAGGGAGAGCTCAAGGAGGTCCTGGATGCCCATGGGATCTTGCCCCAGGAAATACAGTCACTTGTCAAGGGTGAGGGACCTTTAGGCCAGGTGGTAAGCAGCGAGATCGATGTGGACAGAATGGACTACCTCATGAGGGACTCTCACTATACCGGTGTGGCCTACGGTGTGATAGATCTGCCCAGGCTTCTTCAGAGGATGAGACTCAAGGGCGGCCACCTGGTGGTAGACTCAGGAGGCGTCCAGGCTGCCACCTTCCTCCTCATATCCAGGCTCCTTATGCACCCTTCGGTCTACTATCACCACGTAAGCAGGATCTCGGAGAGCATGGTGGCCGCGGGCATAAGAAGGATGATAGATGACGGCGTAAGGAAGGTCGAGGAGATCAAGGCCATGGACGACATAAGCCTCTTTACATCCATGGCCGAGGCTGGAGGCTATGCCGGTGAGATGGCTTTAAGGATAAAATCCAGGAAGCTTCTGAAGCGCGCTGTTTACGTTGGGCTGGGGGAGTTCGGTGGGTCCAGGCCTAAGGGTGGGGAGAGGCGTATAGCCAGGGAGGTGGCGGAGGAGGCGGGCGTTGACCCTGAGTACGTCCTCGTCGATAACCCTCCACTCCTAGACGCCCCGGAGGGCGATTTTCTGGTTTTGACAAAAGGCGATTCCAAAGACTCCGGCGACGCCGACAACAACACCAGTAATGCCAGGCCCCTGAGGGATATATCACCCTTGGTCGCCATGCTGGAGAAGGCCCACCATGCCGCCTGGAGGTTTGGAATCTACACCAGGGCAGAAGAGAGGGGGAGGGTGGAGCAGGCTGCCAAGAGATACTTAAATTTCAGGAAGTCTGCTCTTCAGCACACCCTCGCTGACCTCGACGGAGGATGATTAGATTTAAGACTCATGGTGAGAAAGGCTAGATGATGGATTCTTTCGGA
>CAZKWM010000280.1:0-2099 GCA_964556405.1 uncultured Methanotrichaceae archaeon
TTGCTTCCTAATCCATTGGAGAAAAGTAATCCGGTGATGTTTTGAAATGGGCTCATAGATAGAAGAATCCTTGAGGATATCAACCCTTCGGAAATCTAAATAACCTTAACTCCGCTTCAAGTGGTAATATACTTTAATAGTATTTCCACCTGGCGCTATTCCAGCACACCCCTTTAAGCTCAGCTATCCTGGCCAGGATCATCTCTTCAACGTCCTAGTGGCTGGAAAGCTAAGAGCCAAGACCAACGGGCACGAAAGTACTTAAGGAAGCCGGACCGTATAGTATATGATGCGCAAAAGCTCAGCATAACATGAGCCAGCGCTCATCGATGAACTAAAATACCAAAAAATCACAGGACGAGTCTACTAATCCTACTCCACGCGAGCTAGTTCTGGCAGACTTAATAGAAAAATGCAAGAAAATTTAGAAGCAGCACAAAGAGAAGAGCTGATCGAATCTACTCTTTTCCGACTCTCTCAGGGTGGCATTGATGCCGATTATCTGGCTGAGCTATTAGCCAAAATAAGAAACGGATAACACCGAAGGGAAATTAAATTCCCTTTATTTTTAAATGAATGCCACGCAGCTTGCTGCGAGGTGCGCTGTTTGACTAATGCTTTTATCGCCCTTCAAGACTAGCACAAAAGAAGGGCTCAACTATTCTCATCATTCTATCTTTGGCTTCGCTAACCTTTTCTCTTTCTTCTTTTGTAGCCTTGTCTTCTTGGTCACTGCTTTTTTACTTTTGCCTTGGGCTCGATTTTTTCAGCCATATCATTATATTATGGCGGCCTTCTTAAAAAGGATCGGTCTCATTCAATGATCCCCTCTTCTCTCTGATCTATGAGATTCCTATCAGAATGTCATATAACAGGCCACAAGGAGGCCGTATCTCGGGGGGGGATCCCCTGAGGCGGGGCCGTGGTGGTCCTAGGAGCTCCACCATAGGGCACAATCCGCAAGCTTTCGGGTGGGGGAAGATCGCAAGGGACTCAATAGGCCAGCTAAAAGCCCTCTGTCTGACACCCCCCAAAAAAAGAGGCCCGCAAAGTGGGCAGAGAAGACATCCCAGAGGCTCCAGGACGCCGTCAGAGATGAAGACCTGGAGAGCCCAGCCTTGCTAGGGCTGGAGCTTGTCTTAAGTGGATCCACTAAGAAGGCTTTGAAAGCTGCCAGAAGTTTCACCCCGAGGGAGGAACTACCAATACCCAGGACTAAGAAGGGCATCGTCGCCCGGGTGGTGATAACCACACTGATCGATGAAGCCAGGGACGAGAAGAAGACGGTAAGCCTAACATCCTCCAAGGTTCGCGACATTCTAGCTGGTCGATGGAGAGGAAAGAAGCCGGCACGAAAGATAGGAATCGAGGTTATGAGGAGAGCCGCCAAGCTCTGTAATGTTCTCCTCATAGGGACCGTCCCTGGAGATCTTAGGGGAACCCTTCAGCTTACTGGAGAAGGGCCTGAGCTCAGGAAGCTGAGATTTCTAATCTTTCATATCGTTACCATTCTCTCCGGCCTGGAGTGGGTAATAGGGATAGATCCCCCATCATGAGAGAGATTTTACTGAAATCAGCAGTAGTAACCACATCAGATGATGAAGATCACTATGCTAAGACGTTATTATCAGTTGTAAAATTGAAAATGCCCGGAGTAGTTTCATCTACTCAGTTTAGAGCTTACGACGAAAGCAGGAGAACGCCCAGGACTTTAGCCCTGGGAGAAGTCACCATCTTCACACCTCAGCCCCGGAGACCCTAGCCTGAAGGCGCGGGGACTTCCCGCTCTGTCCTCCCCACTTCCGCGAGTTAAAGATGCCTTGATCTCTTCTTAAGAATAATAACACGTCTATCAAGGCATTATTAGTTATCTCTTCTCATCCTACCCCCTCTTAACTCCCTGTAAATATGGCTTTCTGTTATTGATTTCCGGCCAAGCTTCTTATCCTCGCCGCCCCTATGGTCTGGCCATGGCAGGGATCATAGAGCAGCTTATAAGGTCTAAGAAGCAAGTCCTCTTCGTGAGCCAGCGCATGCAGCCAGCAGATACAAGGGTTCTGGAACTCCAAGTTGCCAAAGAGATCCTCCAAGAGGTCTTC
>CAZKWM010000281.1:0-2097 GCA_964556405.1 uncultured Methanotrichaceae archaeon
CCACTCCTGCCTCCTGCCTTCATCTCTCTCATTCTTCTTCATCTGCTTCTCCTTCTGTTTCTGTTTCTTCTCGTCCTTCTACTTATTCTTCGGTTCCTGCTTCGTCGTCCTTCTCTTCGCCTTGTTCCGCTTCTTCCTCCTCATCGTCTGCTCATCCTTCTGCCCCTGCTTCTTCTCTACCTTCTGCTCCTCCTGCATCTCGTCCTGGTCCTCCTCCTCTTCCTACGAGTCCTCGTCCTCCTATTTCTTCTCCTCCCCCTCCTCCTCGTCCTCCGGATCCTTCTTCTCCCCCTGTTCTTCTCCCTTTTTCTTCTTCTTCTGCATTCTTCTCTTCTTCTCCTCTTCCTGTCTCTGTCTGTGCTGGTCCTTGCATCGTTTCTGTTCTGTCTTGCTCTGTCAGGTCTCTGCTAGCCGACCTGCACTTGTCCCCGCAGATCGTCGACGGCGGAGGCCTGGGCCTGAACGCGGGCCACGGCGGCATCAAGGAGCTCGGTGTGCCAATTGGCTCCTCAGAATTCGTGATGCAGTTTGTGCGCAAAAAGGCAGAAATGCTCCAACATCTGCTGCAGCAGGTACAGGCCATGACAGAGTGGGAAGAAGAGGCGGATTGTGATGAAGTTGCGACTTCACGATACAGACAGCCTCGTCCTCGTTTTCAACCTGGCAAACAAGTCGCTCTTCGTCTTCTGCGATACATTCTTGATTCTTTTCTCCCATTCCTCTTTCGCAATTGTCTTCCTCTCGAGACTCAGCAGGCTGCCTCTCACCTTGACTCTTTCTTCCACAGCTGCTTTGAAAACTGCTTCCATCTCCGCCCTCTCTCTCAAACGCAATGGCTCCAAGCCTCGCTTCCAGTCAAGATGGGCGGGCTGGGCCTGACTCCTTTGTCAACGCTGCTTCGTATTGCCTTTTCTGCTTCCATCACTTGCTTCGTCGAACACAACTTCTCCAGTCTGCTGCCCGGTGTTGATAAATCTGCTTTCCTTTCCTCTTCGTCTCCTCTTGCTTCTTCGGCTGTGATTGCCTTAGCGGAGGTTGATCGAGTTCTTTTATCGTCTTCTTCTTCTTCTGATGCTGCACCAAAATTGCGGGGTGACGTCAAACAGCGTCACTTGGCGGCTTGGAATAACAAGGACCGACAAGATCAACTCCTTAAACTTCTTGACAATAAAGGCAAGGCGCGACTGTCTTCTATCACTTCCAAAGGAGCCAACGCCTGGATCTCGGCCATTCCTTCATCCTATCCTCTCCTCATTCAGTCTCATCTTTTTCCGTGGGTTGTGGCCTCCTACCTCGGCGCGCCTCCCCCGTCTTTCCTTCCTCGACACTGTCTCTGCGGTGCAGAAGTGGATTTTTGCGGCGATCACTTCTCTTTGTGTCCCCGTCGTCAGCCTCAGCAAGTCCACAATGCTGTCGTGGATTGCTTCGCTTCTCTTGCTAACGCCGCCGGTCACCACTGTTCTCCTCCTTCCTCTCTGCTTCACTTATCTCCTGATGCGAATATTGTGGCTGATCTTCGCATTTCTTCCTCCATTCCTTCCCAATCCGACATCATTATCGACGTTTCCTTGCACAATCCTTGCGCTCCTTCCTCTTTCTCCAGTTCGGGTCTTCCTGTCAAAGTGGCTGAACATGCCCAAACCGCCAAGATTCGAAAACATTCGGATGCCGCTGCTTCTGTCCATGCTCTCTTTGTGCCTTGCACATTCGAAACTTTCGGCAAAGCTCTGCCCAAGGCTCGTCAACTCGCTTGTCGTCTGATCAACGACATTGATCCTTCTTCCTTCTGTCCGGAGAACTGGTCTTCACGCACTCCTGGTTCTTATTGGTCGCAACGTCTCAGCGTCACCTTGTCCGGAGGTGTCGCTAAAGAAGCCTTCGTTCTCTGTCGTCGTTCTCGCTGCTTCTCTGGATTCTAATTCCTCATCATCTTCCTTCTTTCCTCAGCTTCTTCTTCTCTTTCTTTTCTTTCTTCAGCTCTCTCTGTTCTTGTCTTTCTTTTCCTTCTTCACTTCTTTCTTTCTTGTCTCCTTATCCTGTTCAGTATCTCGCTCATGTACGGCACATCATTGTCTGTGTTCTCATTGTTCTTTTTTT
>CAZKWM010000282.1:0-2086 GCA_964556405.1 uncultured Methanotrichaceae archaeon
TAACAGGTCGTGGCGACTACAAAGCCAGTCATTACACTACAAATGCATGAGATTTATCATCTGGTGTGGGTGTGGAGACTATAAAGAAGGCCAGTTTTTACAGATACAGCTACGCATTATTCCTCCCACCAGGTCACACTGATATGTCCATCTCCGCTTTTCCCATATCTACGGCCCGGAGACCCTTGATGTCAGCAATGCAAACTACACCAAAGCCTACGCCAATGCCTCCAATGGGTAGGGATCTGCTGCAGATGTGAGTACAGTCCTCTCAGGTCCAGCAGGAAAAACCAGCCGTAAATATTGCAATTCTTGAGCAGCTTATGCCGATTTAGCCGGTCCTGGAACCCTGAAGATTGCAATGCTATCTTCCGCGGAAGCGCGGCGGGCCCTTATCTCCAACAAAAGCATATTCTCAGCAATCAACATATTGACCGGCAATGAGGTTAGCACGCACGTCGATTCTGATAACTGGGGGAACCTCTTACGTTGATACCCATGCAACCCGTTACGGCAGCATTCCCGCTATGATCAATACCGACTCCTATGCCTATGCCCAGGCATCGTAGAGACAGAAAAACTTCCATACAGCCCCATATCGCTGTATAAACTGTAACTAACTGGGATCTAGTGAGGATAAGGAGGCTAATTTATAAAGGTTGAGGGAAGCTTTTGCGCTCGACTATATTTTTGATCGCACAGAACTGAGGGAGTCAGGTTTGAAATCCCTTATTGAATTATTGTATTAAAGAGGCTCCTAGATAGCCTCGGCAGTATGATCTTTTGGGCAATCCCAAGCTCATCTCCGCGGTGTTTAAGTAGGAGCGCCTAATTAAAACTCCTATATGCCCGCAGGTTCAACCATCTCCTGCTACGACTGCCACGCCAGGCTCTTTGATGAGTACCAGTTAGCGGTAGTCACCCACTATCAGGACGCTCTGGAGGCTACAGCCGATGCCTGCGAGAGGTACCTAGGAAAAGACCCCGAGATCCTGGACCTTGGGTGCGGCACAGGGAACGCCTCCCTGGCAGTATTGAAGAGGATGAAAGCCAGGATATTCCTCCTGGATGGCTCGGAAAGCTAAATGGTGGAGGGAGGCCGGCTTTGTGGATGTGAAGGTTATCTGGCAGTATCTAGCTATAGCTTTAATGGCGGGAAGGAAATCCGAGGAGAAAACGTAGGAGGGGCTTATGGATGGTAATTGAAAGGTCTAGTCGCCCCAGGATTATAGCTGAAAGCTCTAATAGCCCCCTATGGAAATATAATTCTATAAAAAATAGCACTGTAGGGAGATATATTCCCAAAGAGTGATTTACCATTAGAAAGAGAAGCTCTAATCAGAAAATTCCCTGCGAGATAGGGTATCTCGATAATAGCTTTCTGAAAGGAATCTTAAACCTCCAGGAGCTCGTTTTGCAGGACTTGCCCGAGGCAAAGTTCTTCAAGCCCATTTCTAGAGAGGATTTCTCGGAGCATTTTCGTTTGGGAAATCCAATCCTGGGAACCTTGGAACCTGAAGGTCTAGTAGCCTATCACGTCCTGGACATTCCCAGGAGAGAGAACTACGGTGCAGATATCGGCCTGCTGCCGGAAGAACTGTCCAAGGTAGCTCACCTGAAGACTGTGGCAGTTCACCCAGTGTAGTCTTATGCCAGGGAGGGTTTTGGGATATGCTCTAAAAGAAAATACTGGTATTATGTCTTACGTAACCTCATTGGAAGACAGGATTAATGGTGTAAATGGATACCGAACAAGAGTACATTATTATCCCATGAATAGTGTACAAAAATTACAGACTCCCCGGGACGTGTGAGGGACGCCTCGGCTATCTAGGACCTACCGCGATATCCCCTTGGCCGCCTCAAGCTCCATAGCAATAAGATAAACCCTCCATGGTCGTGATCTCCTGATAAGTCACCTTATCGAAAGGCTCCCAGAGCGGTCTGGTTCTTCCTCTTTGGAGAGGCCTTCGCCACAAGCCTCGGCGAATCCTCGGCCCCCTCCTCGAAATAGAAGACCCTATCAGCGGTCTCAGATAGGCTCTCCAGAAAAGGATCTATGCCCGGCGAGTAGAGCAGCACCGTG
>CAZKWM010000283.1:0-2075 GCA_964556405.1 uncultured Methanotrichaceae archaeon
GAGGTGAGCATATCCCCCAGGCGCTTATTAGCTCCAACGCCCCCTACCAACAGGCACTCCTTCTTCTCAGCGTGTGCCATGGCTCTCTCGGTCACCTCGACAAGCATGGCAAAGGCAGTCTCCTGGAGGCTGTAGCACACGTCAGGTAGGGGATATCTTTTTGCAGCCTCGGTGGCCGCCGTGGACAGTCCCGAGAAGGAGAGATCCATGCCCTTGACCGTGTAAGGCAGGGGGATGTAGTCCTTGGCTTCTTTAGCTAAAGCCTCCACCTTGGGGCCTCCAGGGTGGCCAAGGCCAACAGACCTAGCGAATTTATCTATGGCGTTGCCTATGCTTATGTCCAGGGTCTCTCCAAAGATCCTGTACCGCCCCCTTCTTAAGGCCAGGACCTGTGAATTTGCCCCAGAGACGTAGATCACCGCAGGGTCCGTCGCTCCACTCTGCCACTTTCCAACCTCGATGTGGGCCACGCAGTGGTTCACACCCACCAGAGGGACCTTCATCTCCAGAGAGAGAACTCTAGCGGCGGTGGCCACGGTCCTAAGGCAGGGCCCAAGGCCCGGGCCCTGGGAAAAGGCAATTCCATCTATCTTTAGGCCCTTATCCCTTGCCTCCCGGAGGACTTCCCCCACCACCTTGGCCATATGCTCGGCGTGGTGCTGGGAGGCCTCCCTGGGATGGATGCCGCCCTTGGCGGGCACATAGGTGGCCATCTTATCAAAGAGGACCTTCTTTTCATCCACCAGGGCTGCAGAGAGGTTCCAGGCCGTGCCCTCCAGGCCGAAGATTATCACTTCTGGCCTCCTGAAATCTCCGGAGTCTCCTGGACATAACCAAGGCCGATATCCCGCCTGTATCGCATGCCATTGAATCTTATCCGCTTAATGTTCTCATAGGCTTTTGCCCTGGCTTCCTTCAAGGTGCCTCCCCGAGCCACCATGGTCAATACACGGCCTCCGGTGGAAAAGAGCCTGCGTCCACCCTGAGCATCGCTGCTAAAAGCAGTGCCGTTGTGGTAGACCAGGACGTCAGTCTCCACTTTGTCCAGTCCCGTGATGGGCATGTTGGTGAAGTGGGCTCCAGGATAGCCTGGAACCTCCCCTCCGCCGCTGGAGAGGGGCTTTACTACGCGGCCGCTGATGGCACAGATGCCAAGACAGGAATCCTTGGACCACTCCAGCTTCATGGCATCGAGCTTTCCATCTAGGAGAGCTTCCGAGAGCTGGTACATGTCGGTCTTGAGCCTGGGTAGTATAACCTCTGCCTCGGGATCTCCCATGCGGACGTTCACCTCCAGGACGTAAGGCTCCTTGTCGGGAGTGACCATGAGACCGAAATAGATTATGCCGACGTAATCGTGGCCGGTCTTCTCCTTGAATCCCCGAATCGTAGGGATGACAATCTTATTCATGATCTTCTCGGTCAGCTCCTCGTCCAGCCAGGGGTGAGGAGAGAAGCCACCCATGCCGCCAGTGTTGGCGTTATTATCCACGTTGGGGTTGCCGATCACCTTATTGAAATTCCTGATGGCCGCCTTCTCCTCGGGGGCGAAGGCCTGCTTGTAGTCCATGGCAGACTGGAGGGGAAGGACGGTCTTGCCGTCGCTCAGGGCAAAGAACATGAGCTCCCTTCCTTCCAGCCGCTCCTCGATGTCCACCCTATTCCCGGCGTCTCCAAAGAGCCGGGGGCTGATCATGATCCTCTCCACCGCCAAGAGAGCCTCCTCTGGGGAGCTGCAGACTATGGACCCTTTGCCTGCGGCCAGGCCGTCGGCCTTGACCACCAGATTCTTTTCAGGGTTAGAACTACAGAACCAGCGGACGTACTCACCGGCCTCTTTGGGATCTGAGAAGTTGGCAAATGTCGGGGCGGGAACCCCCAGGGATTGGAGCAAATCCTTGGTGTAGCACTTGCTCCCTTCCAGGATGGCGGCCTCCTTTACAGGACCCACGGCCCTCAATCCCTCTGCCTGGAAGGCATTGATGATTCCATCGGAGAGATAACCCTCAGGCCCCACGAAGGTGAGGTCGACGTTCTCCCTGGCAAAGGAGAGGAGATCCTTTATGGATTTTAGA
>CAZKWM010000284.1:0-2023 GCA_964556405.1 uncultured Methanotrichaceae archaeon
CCTAAATCAGCCAGGATCTGGGCGCCTATGCCGTAGTCCCTCAGATCGGCTGGATAGCCCAGCTTCTCATTGGCCTCCACGGTATCGCTCCCCTGGTCCTGGAGGAAGTAAGCTCTGAGCTTATTGGCAAGGCCTATACCCCTCCCCTCCTGGCGCATGTACAGGAGAATACCGTTACCGTTCTCAGCTATCATCTGAAGAGCTTTTTTAAGCTGCTCTCCGCAGTCACAGCGCTTGGATCCGAAGACGTCTCCCGTCAGGCACTCCGAGTGAACCCTGACCAGGGCATCTTCAGCCGTGGGATCTCCGGCTACCATGGCCATGTGGCATTGGCAGTCCACCATGGACTCGTAGCCTATAGCCTTGAAGCTCCCGTACTCGGTGGGCATGTTGATCTCGGTCACCCTCCTTATGAGCTTCTCCCTTCTCATCCTGTAGCTTATGAGGGCTTCCACGGTCACCATCTTGATATTATGCCTGGAGGCGAACTCCTCCAACTGGGGGCGCCTGGCCATGGATCCATCCTCATTCATGATCTCGCATATGACTCCCGCCGTATAGAGACCGGCAAGCTTGGCTAGGTCTATGCAGGCCTCGGTGTGGCCGGCCCTTCTAAGGACTCCCCCTTCCTTGGCCCTCAAGGGGAAGAGGTGGCCGGGAATTGCGATGTCTGCCCTGGTAGTCCTGGGATCTATGAGGACCTTGATGGTCTCTGCCCTATCAAAAGCCGAGATGCCGGTGGTGGTGTTGTGCCTGGCATCCACTGAGACGGTGAAGGCCGTGCCCATGCTCTCGGTGTTGGCGGAGGTCATGAGGGGTATCTGGAGCTCAGAGAGTCTCTCTGCGGTCATGGGCATGCATATGAGGCCCCGGCCGTACTTGGCCATGAAGTTGATGGCTTCAGGGGTGACCTTCTCGGCAGCTATCATTAGGTCTCCCTCGTTCTCCCTGGCATCGTCATCCAGGACTACGATGAACTTACCCTGTCTGAAGTCCTCTACGGCCTCTTCAACGCGGCACATCGGCATATCGTTCAGGGTAGTTCATAATATACTTAAAGCCGTCGTCAAGACCAGACCCCGGTGATGGAGGTCTTGCAGTGTGGGCACTGACCATCTGAAACCGAGCTTCTCATGACCCCAAATCCCGATCTCTCGGTGAGGACCTCTTGGCACTCCGGACAGTTGGTGTCCTCGCTCACCCCAGGCAAGTTGCCAGCGTAGACGTACTTGAGGCCGGCATCCCTTCCAGCCTTAACCCCTCTCCTCAGGGATTCGGCACCTGTCCGTGGGACCCCGGTGAGCTTGTACATGGGGTAGAAGGCCGAGACGTGCCAAGGCATATCAGGGCTTACGCTTGCCATGAACTCGGCATAGCCCTTGAGCTGCTCATCGGAGTCGTTGTACCCTGGTATCAGGAGGGTCGTGACCTCTACCCAGACCCCTTCCTTCCACATCCTCTCTATGTTCTTCTTCACGGGATCGACCCTAGCCCCGCAGATCTTCTTGTAAAAATCGGCATCGCCCTTGAGATCTATGTTTATACCGTCCAGGACCGGCATGAGCTTGGTGGCAGCCTCGCCCCCTATGTAGCCGTTGCTGACGAAGACGTTCTTAAGTCCCGTTTCCTTGGCAGGGACGCAGACGTCGTAGGCGTACTCGAAGAACATGGTGGGCTCTGTGTAGGTGTAGGCTATGGACTTGCACCGGTAGGCTTTGGCATCTGCCACCACCTCATCAGGGGGCACGTAATCCCCAAGGATCCTTCCGTCCTCCTTGGGCATCTGGGAGATATCGGAGTTCTGGCAGTGGAGGCACCTGAAGTTGCACCCCATGCAGGCTATGGAGTAAGCCAGGCTTCCAGGCAGGAAGTGGTAAAAGGGCTTCTTCTCTATGGGGTCCACGTTGGCAGCTATCAGGTTTCCATAGGCCAGGGTCATGAGGGTGCCTTCCTGATTCTCTCGGACGCCGCATATACCCCTCTTTCCGGGCTTGATCTTGCAGAGCTGGTGGCAGAGGATGCA
>CAZKWM010000285.1:0-2008 GCA_964556405.1 uncultured Methanotrichaceae archaeon
GTGAGATTGGACATCTCTATGTACTGGTCCTGGGCCAGGGTGAGGCGATAGGATTGAAGGTTCTTTTCAGATTCCGCCACCAGCGCTTTTAGGGCCGTGGTGTTCATGCTATTTCCAGGCGTTTCCAAGGCCGTAGGCATACTGGGCAGACGCCGTGGAATGTAGGAGCATTGCTAGAAATAGAAGACAATAGACTTTCATATGTTTGTAGAAGTCATCCGGGGCAATATTGATTGCGGTTGGTGGGGGAAATAAATAAACAAAGACCGCATCAAGATCGCCAAGAACGGCGTAAAAATTAAATCGACAGATCCTATAAAAAACTTTGAAGGATTGAATTGGTTAAAGACGGCCGCAATCCCTGCCCAGAAGCGTGTAGGGTCTCATGCGGGCCTTCTTAACCTACTTTTTGTACTACAATGATCTACCGTAGGCGGGCCTTTTATTTATAAGGTCCCAGGGCAGGGCGAAAGTGTTTCTTGGGCTAAATCTTTTCAGGCTTCTCCAGGAGCTTGGTCTTCTTCATGAGTTCTCCAGATCTGGCGTGGGGTTTTCTGGAGACGGTATCACCGGCCTTCTCTAGCTCCCTGGCCTCATCAGCCAGGTGTGCGGCAGCCCTCATGACCTCGTGGCCGGCAGCTGCAGCGAGGGCTATGGGCCCAAGCTCCTTGAGCCTGAAGCAGGCCTGAGCGTCGATGGTGGCCACGGTCTGGGCCATGTAGAGGGCGCCCACTGCCTTGGCCCTGGCATAGGGGTTGGCGAACTCCATACTCTCGGCGCACTTCTCGGGGGTGGCAAGGATGGTGGGCAGCTTGGGGTTGCCTGAGGCTACCGCTCCCATGGCCTTGTCTATCTCCTCCTGGACCAACCTTACGGCTCCGCAAGCAGCCAGAACCTTCAGGGCGTCGGAGTTGAAGATGGACATCTCGGCTGGATCCAGGAACTCGCGCTTGGCTCCGATGAGGGGATCTACTGGCAGTATGATGTAGCCGAAGCCCTCGGCAGCCATGGCATCCCTGGCCTCCTTCTTGGTAGGGCCGTCGGAGATCACCAGGGTTGGAAGTCCTTTGAATAGCCCCCTGGCGGCGGTCTGGCCGGGAGTGGCAGCGTTGGGGCCGATGATGACCACCATCTGGGGCCCCCAGGCCTTCAACTCCGCTGAGGCCTCGGCCTCCTTCTGGGTCATCTTGGGGCCGGAGCTCAAAACCCTCATCTCCAGGTCGGACCTCTCTGCTATCTCATCCAGGGCAAGGTCAACCACCAGGGAAGAGGCAATGTTTCCCATCTTGACAAAGCCGATCTTGAACATGCTTTGAGAGGGGCTAAGGGAGCATAAAAGGGTTCCGATTTTAGGGCTGGCTAGATGGACGATAGGCAGATCTCCTACCTGCACCTGTTTGCTCCTGACTGTCGCAGCACCTATCGCGAGAGGTGATCGAGGGGGATCGTGGAGAACGCCATGGATAAAGCCAAATCTTTTTGCGCCTATATCAGGACTGAAGGCCGTTGATGTGCTCTCGATCCCTGCCTTATACCTTCGAATGAAAATTTTCTGTTCATTTTAATTCCACATCTCTCCCCTAAATTGAATATAGGTTTCTAAAAATTATTTACCTACGGTTGGGATTTGTATTCCATCACCACAAATTATTTAAATTTACTGGAAAAGCGATGAAGTAGACTTAAGCGAAAAATATCTTCCTGGCGGCTCTAGGCCAGGCTTCTTCCTATAGGATAGCCTTGGAAAAGCCCCTGCCTGAGGTGATAGAAAATTTCAGGGCACGAACTCCGGTATTCAGGCCGGAGTAAGCCCGTAAATGGTCCAGCAGACTATATTTAGTCTGCAATCGCATAACTGTACATGGAAGTGCGATCTGCCAGAGCTAACCATAGAGATAGTAGTCCATCTGACTGGCATGGTCACGGCTGAAACCGTTAAGCGTTATATCGAGTAACAAACGGAGATATGAGAACCGCCTACAAATTCAGAATCTACCCTAACAAGGAC
>CAZKWM010000286.1:0-1983 GCA_964556405.1 uncultured Methanotrichaceae archaeon
CCCGCGAAGACAGGGGCGAGGGCTGCGAGAGAAAATGCCGCCGCGAGCATGCTACGTTTCTTCATGGCGCTCTCCTGCCCATTATATCGGCCGCGGGGGAGATCGACTTTATCGGAAATGCCGTGCCGGCAATATGATGCGCCCGCTCGGAATCCGTGGAGACCCGCGACATATAGGCTCGATGACCATAAGTATGTAGTATTCTCACATCGTGACCATTGCAGCGCGACGCCTGACGTACTGGGCCTTATTCCTCTCTTCTTGCTCCTGTCTCATGCTTTTCTTCCCTTTATATATACGACTTTCGCAAGGCGCCAAAAGCCCGGCCTTTCTCGTCAAGGCGAACGCGCTGGGAAGCTTTCGTCTCGGCTCGACAGTCTTCTCCTCCCACTACCTCGCCGCCGCCGGTATAGGCCTTTGCGCCTTATATTCGGCTCTCCTCCTCGGTTTCATCCTTTATTCCTTTCGAAAGACGGTTTCGGCGGAAATTTACTTTTTCTCGTTTTGGGTGCTTACGGTGGGGCTCGAAGTCCTGAGGCTCTCGGTTTTCGATCTGGCGGCCGGCGAAGGCTCGGTATATTGGCAGATTGCCGCGACGAAGGCCTTGCTTTTCGCGCGCTACGCCGGCTATTTCTCCCTATTCGCCTCGGGCCTCTACGCCGCCGGCTTCCGCAACGAGAAGCTGGGCGCGGCGGCGGCCGTAGTGGTGGCTATCTCCTTCGGCCTCGCGACGGCCATGCCCGTCAATACCGGAGCCTTCGCCCCCACGCTGGATCTGCGTGCCGGCTATGCGGGGATCAATTCCATCCTCGTCCTCGCCGCTGCCATCGTCACTGTAGCGAACTTCCTGTATGCGGCGCATTCGACGGGAGAGGTCACCTACCGGGTGGTCGCTCTCGGCGTCGCCGTCTTCCTCGTGGGGCATCGCCTCCTCACGACTGACTGGAACCCTCTCTGGATGGTCACGGGCTTCGTGCTCCTCGTCGCCGGCTCTTGGCTCTTCGTCTCGCGCCTTCATGCCTACTACCTCTGGCAGTAGCGAACGCGCGAATCGGGCTCGGCGGAGGACCTTGGATCAGAATAGAAGGGTAGCGACGGCTCCGACCGCCACGGGCAATACTATGTTGTCGAAGTCCCTGGTCGGCGCCGCTTCGACGAGGGAGGCCGTCGCGGCCACGATAAGGGAGCGCTTCGCGTCGCCGGTGATGGCTATGGAGGCCGTGAAGACGGCCAGGAGGCAGGTGAGGCTCCCCTCGAGCGATTTGCCCCCGGTCAAGGGGAGGCGGATGCTGCCGAAGCTCTTGCCGACGAGACTGGAAAGGCCGTCGCCGAAGGCAAGGGCGTAGATCGCGATCGATGCCGCCGGGTTCGGATAGAAAAGGAGGGCGAGAAGGGCGCCGAGGCCGAGAGTCACGGGACCGAGCACGAAACGATTCCCGTCGCGCCGCCTGGCGGCGAGGGCGGTGACCCTCGAGATCACCGGGACATAGTAGCCTTCGATCCGCAGGCGCTCGCAGGCCGCGTAGAAAAGGACTCCCCCGGATAGGAGGCCCATCGCCAAGCCCAGGTTCATGTACGCTATCCCGGGTACGAATGCGATGAGAAGATGGATGCCTTTCCTGAGGAATTCCCTTTGGATGTCTTGGGACACTAGGCCAAGGTTTCTTGGGCTAGGTTTGCTTTGAGCGGTTGAAAGGTATTCCATCGGTCTTTGCCGCCTTAACTATAGCAGTAAACATGCCATCGTATCCAGGGATACCGGCGATAAATAAGTCCTGTAATAACAATCACTTCCATAGTATAGACCCTATGAAGACTCCGGAGCTGTATGATAATGGTGACAGTTCAGGGCTACATTTCGAGGAAGGCAGCTAGGCGCAGTCCTTGACAGCCGCTTTCGCGGATGCTAGGGTTTCTCCAAGTTCAAACTAAGGGCGATTAACTCAGTGGGAGAGTGCTACCTTCACACGGTAGAAGTCACTG
>CAZKWM010000287.1:0-1974 GCA_964556405.1 uncultured Methanotrichaceae archaeon
TCTCCCATCTCCATCTACTTGACAGCCGCAGGCATAGGCTCCATAACCCTGGTCGATAACGACACCGTGGAGCTGAGCAACCTCAACCGCCAGATCCTCCACTGGGAGAAGGACATCGGAAGATACAAGGTCGAGTCAGCGGAGGAGAAGCTTTCCCAGATCAATTCGGACATCAAGATCAAAGCCCAGAATGCCACCCTGACAGAGGACAACATCTCCAATCTGGTGAATGACGCCGACCTGATAATCGATGCCATGGACAACTATCCTGTGAGATACCTCCTAAATCACATGGCTTTGTCCAAGAAGATACCCTTCATTCATGGAGCTATAAACGGCTTTCACGGCCAGGCCACCACGGTCCTGCCGGGAAGATCGGCATGCCTCAGATGCATCTTCAGAAAGGCTCCGCCACCCTCCAGATTCCCGGTGATAGGGGTAACGCCGGGGATCATAGGGCTCATCCAGGCCAACGAGGCCATCAAATACCTGACAGGATTCGGGGAGCTGCTGGATGGCAAGCTTTTGCTTTGGGACGGCCTCACCTCCAGGACTGAGATTCTTGAAGTCCAAAGAGATCCAAAGTGCCCTGAGTGCAAAGATTGCGGTTGCGGGCATGATGCGAATATGAAATGAACACAGGGCATGAGCACGTTAAAGACACATATAACTACAGATAGCTATAGAGACGTGGCAAGGACATGGGTTTAGTTACGAATGCGATCAAGGGCATGAATTCAGGCAGGAAAACGACCGAGAGCATGACTACAGGTAACGGCAAAGGCGCAATCAGAGGCATAGTCAAAAGCACAAGCATAAACCTAGGCAAGGAGGTCTGAGAGTATATCAAGAGACATACCTGAGATCATGCCTGGAAATGTATTATACCTGATACGTTACTCAGAGATCGCGCTCAAATCCGAGCCCGTCAGAAGACGATGGGAGGACCGTCTCATCACCAACATCCATGAGGCTCTTCCTGGGTCCAGGGTCAGAAAAGAGCGAGGAAGGATATGGGTCCTAGGAGACGTGGACGAGGTGCGGCTGAGCAAAGTCTTCGGCATCGTCTCCTTCTCCAGGTGCGATCACTGCCACCTGGATGAGCTGAAGCCCTTCATCCTCGACTACTGCCACAGGATGGAGATGGATAAGGCTAAGACCTTTGCCTTGAGGCTTCGAAGAGTTGGAAATCATAGCTTCCGGTCCCAGGAGAAAACCATAGAGCTTGCCGATCTAATTCTGGACGAGTTTCCGGTGCTTGGGGTGGACCTGGGGAACCCTGACATAACCATCCACGTGGAGATACGCCACAACGACTGCTACCTTTACAAGGACTCCGTCAAGGGAGCAGGAGGCCTGCCCCTTGGAGTTGAGGGGAAGCTAGTGGCCCTGATCTCTGGGGGCATAGACTCTCCGGTAGCAGCCTGGGCCATTATGAGGAGAGGCTGCAAGATAATTCCTGTTTACGTAGACCTCTTCGGGAGCGAGAGCGCTCTGGAGAGGGCCAGGGCCGTGACCGAAGCCCTGAGAAAGTATCAGCCTGGCCTGGAGCTTATGGTTGTCCGGGACACCTTCCTTGAGGAAGCAGCCAGGTTCCTTGCCCGGCAGGACCTGGGGAGGTACACCTGCCTCATATGCAAACGCCGCATGTACAAAGTGGCCCAGGCCGTGGCAGAGGATTGCGGGGCCAAGGGCATAGTTACGGGCGAGTCACTGGGCCAGGTGGCGTCCCAGACTCTGGATAACCTCTATGTCCTGGATGAGGCTGCGAATATGCCCATTTACAGGCCGCTGATTGCCTATGATAAGGTGGATGCGGAGAAGATCGCCAGGGAGATCGGGACCTTTGAGCCCTCTATTATGTCGGCGGATAGCTGCTCGGCGGTTCCTTATAAACCGTCTACCAAGGCCAAACTGGATATAATAAAAGAGGTCGAGGCCAGGCTCAGCCATTTAGGAGAAACTCAAGGCTAA
>CAZKWM010000288.1:0-1960 GCA_964556405.1 uncultured Methanotrichaceae archaeon
GAACTGAAGAATATATGGCGATTACTATGATCAGCGCTAACAGGAAGGTACCTAGTAGAGCTGGAATCGTGATATGACTGCGTCTACTTATCAGCAGTCGACGCCTTCTGCTACCGCCCTTCATCCTACTCCCTTTTTCCCCTCTAAATCCCCGAAAGGCACCCATCCCCTTCTAGACGAATGCCAGAGTCTGTCTAAATCCCTTCAGATATTTTTTTATTGATCTTTGTGTATAAAGGCGTTTCGGATGGCCGAGATTTCCAACTTTTAAATAGTCTGCGTATTATAATCGGTCTGGCCATCTCCCAATTTAATACTGATCTGGGCCCCTAGTTCAGGCGGTCTGATCTGGTAGTATGACCTAAGTTTGTCTTGGTATAGCTGTATCTCACCGCGATATCACCTCGATGGATTGGGGCTAGAATGGTTACCTATCTTACTCACCTGCCTTTGCCACCTGTTTTTGCCCTGCCAATTTGCCTACTCATAGCTCTCTTATCGTTCTGCTTCGGCCTGGGCCAGGGAATGAGCCCAAAGGACTACTTCTACCACGGGGCCTCTCTCACAGGACCTGTGTAGGTGGCCTAGGCAGTCGCAATCAGTGGACCCAAATTGGGGGACTGCTTCGAGCTTTGAGCCTATGTCCCTGGCTACGGAACACTCCAGGTCCAGGGAGGTGCGAGTGACAGCCACCATCTCCAGGGTCGTGTGAGGCAGGAGATAATCGATGTGCCACCTTTTAGAGGGGTTTCTGCCCTCCAGGACGGCTTGGTGCCTTACAACCCGGCTCAGCCCTCCGGGACCCCTGGCAGATCCCGTGTAGGCGTAATAGCCCTGTGGGAAGAGGAGCTCTCCCAGGGATCCTATTTTTATCTTCAGTCCGTTCTCTACCCCTTGCCCTGCCTTTAACTCGAATCTTCCTAGTCCAGATCTTTCCGCAGGCTTGGATTCTCCAACCAGATCAGAGCTTTCCTTGATCCTCAGAATCATGGTATAGATTCCAGGCTCCATAGGTGGACCATGGGGCATAAGCTAGTATAGCCTTTTTCTTTTGCCCGAGCATTGCCAAAGCCAGGGATGTTTGCCTTAATAGTTGATGCTACGGCAAGGTTTTTCTATAAAGAGTGATAAGTTCTATGGGGTGAAATTCAGTGAAGTGGATATTAACCTTTGCACTAACTTTGATGCTGGCATCCACAGCCATGGCCGCTCAGGAGAGCCGCCAGGTGGGACCTTACACAGTATCGTTCAACATGAATACTCCTCAGACCTACACCGTCGAGCCTGCTCAGACTCAAAGTACTCCTTCGGGCACGGCCGATCTGCTTACTATAGTTACCAATAACGAGACCGGTGCGACCATCGGCATTACCCAGTACAAAAACCTCACAGACTCTACAGTTGTGGTAGGAAAGACCATACGAAGCATGAACATGATCCTAAGCGGCCTCAACGTCTCCTCGGCCCCGGAGGACATGGTCATTGACAGCAAGCCAGGCTTCGTGATCACCGGCGTTGCCACGATCCCTGCAGGAGCACCGGGTGCAGGCTCCCAGGTCGCCCTCTATGAGGCCAGCTACTGGCTTGACAGCGATAACTGCCAGTGCGGACCCGTCTCCGTGGGAAGGACCAACGTCGTGATTAGGTCTACCTATTCCCAGGATATCACCCAGGGACTGCTCAGCAGCCTCCACGTGACCGGAGGCGCGGCCGGGGCTGCAGATATGGGAACCCCGACCGCAGCCGGACAGCAAGCACAGCTTCCGCCCACCGCCGTGGGACAGGTAGTGGCCCCTCGGTAAAATTCTCTTAAAGCCTCTTTTTTGGAATCGAGAAAGTATTTATGCAAGGGCCTCTTTTAACATGAATCGCTTTGCGGGGTTTGCCAAGCTGGCCAAAGGCGCGGGACTTAAGATCCCGTCTCGCAGGAGTTCGCGGGTTCGAATCCCGTACCCCGCAT
>CAZKWM010000289.1:0-1943 GCA_964556405.1 uncultured Methanotrichaceae archaeon
CAGTTCGGTTTTATCAGAGGGATGGGCCCAAGGACCCCCTGCTTGGAGGGCCAAGCCTCGCCTTCTCATGGTTCTTTAATTTTACTTTAGAGAAGCAGGTTAGGACCGATTGAGAAACGAAGAATGAGAGGTTGGGGCTTAGGGCAGTGATTTATGCCACCGTGCATGAGGGTCTGCTAACCCCGTCGCCTCTGGGCCCAGTTTCCATAACTATCGGCTGTATAATCGGTTGTATACCCTTTAACGCCGCCACCGCGGGCATACCCATCGCAGAATTATGGCCTCCTTTTCAGATCTTCTGCCGCTAGGCGGGCCGACATGACACGACCTGTAATACTGCCTGCCGGGAATGCCCTTGCCAGCCGATAAAATAGATATATACCCCGGTAGTTATGTGGATTCATAAAACATCATATTAATCGCCGCGGTGCTGTCCTGGGGCAGGCCTAGAGGATAAACTAAAGCCGTTCCTGATAGCGCGAAGGAGAAGATGAATAATGAGTTCTAATGAGCAGATCGTCAACACCGTTCGCGAGAAGAACATAGAGACTATAAGGCTGCAGTTCGTGGACATACAGGGCATTGTGAAGAACGTCTCGGTCCCCCCCAACCAGCTCGGAATAGCTCTCAAGAGCGGCATATCCTTCGACGGCTCGTCCATAGAAGGCTTTGCACGCATCCAGGAGTCAGACATGGTCCTCCGGCCGGACATATCCACATTCAGCCTCCTTCCCTGGAAGTCCAAGGACGGCTCCAGCGAGGCCAGGTTCATTTGCGATGTCTACACCCCCGGTGGAAAGCCCTTCGAGGGCGATCCCAGGTATGTCCTTAGGAGGTCCCTGGAGAAGGCCAAGGAGCTGGGCTACCACATGAACGTGGGCCCAGAGCTTGAGTTCTACCTCTTCGAGAAGCAGGACGGCGGCATGGCCACCGTACCTCAGGACTTCGGAGGTTACTTCGACCTAGGACCCGTTGATCTAGCCGAGGATATAAGGAGGCTCATAGTGAAATCCCTGATAGAGATGGGCTTCACCATAGAGGCCTCCCACCACGAAGTCGGCAAGGGCCAGCACGAGATAAACTTCATCTACGATGATGCCATCAAGAACGCCGATAAAGTGGTCACATTCAAGCACGTCACCAAGACCATATCCATGAAAGAGGGCCTGAGGGCCACCTTCATGCCCAAGCCCATTTACGGAGCGGCTGGATCGGGCATGCACACCAACGTCTCCCTCTTCCGCGGCAGCGAGAACGCCTTCTACGATCCCCAGGCGCCGATGGCCCTCAGCGACCTGGCCAGGGGATTCATAGGCGGCCTTCTGGAGCATGCCGGGGCCATCACCGCGGTTGCCAACCCACTCATTAACTCCTACAAGCGCCTGGTATCGGGCTTTGAGGCCCCCGTTTACGTGAGCTGGTCAGGGCCCAACAGATCCTCCCTGATAAGGATACCTGCGGGGCGTGGAAACAGCACCAGAATAGAGTTTAGGTCCCCTGACCCATCCTGCAATCCATACCTGACTTTTGCCGTGGTCCTGGCAGCGGGCTTGGACGGAATTAAGAGAGGCCTGGATCCGGGCGAGCCGGTGGACCTAAACGTCTACGACCTCACCGCGGAGGAGCGCAAGGTGCATGGCATCGGCCTTCTGCCCGCCAATCTGAAGGAAGCCCTGAACTGCTTGGAGGGGGATACGGTCCTCAGGGAAGCTTTGGGCGAGCACGTCTACCAGAATCTGATGAGGCTTGGAGATCTGGAATGGGGGGCGTACAACACTTTCGTCCACCAGTGGGAGATAGAACGGTATATAAATATAATATGATTATAGAAGTAAAGACCCTCAGATCTCAGGTTAAAAACTATCGGGCGGTTGGAGGGCAGAACCCAGCCACCCGAAAGGTTTATAACCAGCATCTGCATTGGGAAAGTCCGGGCTGGTAGC
>CAZKWM010000290.1:0-1890 GCA_964556405.1 uncultured Methanotrichaceae archaeon
AGATTTTCCCCAAGCGTAAACGTAATTAATATATATCAAGGCTGGATAAAAAACTGTTAAATATTTATAAGCTCCGGTGGTCAAAGGAGCCCTATTTCATTTTCAACCTTTTTATAAAATGATTTTCAGTATATTTCCAGCCAGCTTCGATAAGCTTGCACCTCTTTTCCTCACAAGGCCAACCTCATTTCCCAATAATAAACAGGGTCTGTCGATGGGACCTGGAAAACCAGGAGATGTGGGGATCACCGTTCTCTTCAACCGTTGCCAGCCTCGGATCCTCTACCAGCTGCACGGCGTAGTCGTCTACTCAGAGAAAGAGTGCGATTGCGACTTGCCTTTCCCCTGCTCAAGGCTGTCGAAGGCAGGGATGAGGAGACCATATGGGTTCAAATGATGAATGGCAGCTATGAGGTCCTTCACCCCCTGGCCTTCGTGGCCTTCTTCGTGCCTGGCCTGCGTGGAATGCAGGCTCACCAGCTGGAAAGAAAACGTCTTAAGCTTATGATAGTTGCTACAGGAAACATAAAGGAGGGTATAGCTGCGGTATGAAGGAGATACTAACGGGTAAGGGCCTTCATGAGATAGGGAAGTTTAAGAGAGAGTTCGTGGACTCCATACCTCCTGACAGCAAAACTGGCAAGACCAGGATGATCATATCCAGGGTAGGCCGACCGAGGATGGGATAACGTGCCACAAGCTAGGTGCCAGGTCAAAAAGGTTATTATCGGGGGTGTGGGATCCATAACCCAGGATGAAAGCGGCGCTTCTAGTATGCCGGGACCCAGATGCGCTCCGATCGGAGCTGAGAAGGATAGTTGAGGCCATAATAGCTGGCGATATCAAGACCGAAGGGGATCTGGAATCACATAAAAAAGATCTGTCTTCCAGATTAGGCCTTCCGTCCCTGCCCAGCAACGCTGACATCCTCTCCACCGCCCTCACTGAAGAGCGGGATAGGCTCAAATCTCTGGTTAAGCGTCCCACCAGGACCCTTTCAGGCGTGGCCGTCATCGCCGCCATGACCTCACCTGCCAGGTGCCCCCACGGCATCTGCATCCCCTGCCCAGGAGGCCTCTCTTGCTCCTCGCCCCAGAGCTACACCGGCCAAGAGCCTGCGGCCATGCGCGCTGTCCAGCACGCCTTTGACCCTTACGATCAGGTCCACGCCCGACTGCAGCAGCTGAATGAGATAGGCCACGGTGTCGACAAGGCCGAGCTTATAGTCATGGGGGGCACCTTCACCTCCAGGCCTACCGGCTATCAGTACTGGTTTGTAAAGCGCTGCCTGGAGGCCATGAACGATTATCCGTCTTGCAACAGGCAGGGGGAGTACAGGACCTTTGATGAGATCGCCCTGGCCAATGGAACAGTCCAAGTCAGAAACGTGGGAACCACCTTCGAGACCAGGCCCGACTGGTGCACCCCGGACCTGATAGAGAGGATGCTTGATCTGGGAGCCACCAAGGTGGAGCTGGGGATCCAGAGCACAAGGGATGAGATCCTATCAAGGATGAAGAGGGGCCACACCGTGGAGGATTCTGTCAGGGCCAACGCGGCTCTTAGGAACGCCGGTCTTAAGGTCGGCTTCCACATGATGCCCGGGCTTCTTGGGTCCTCTCTGCAGACTGATCTATCGGTCTTCCAAGAGCTCTTTTCAGATGAAAGATTCAAGCCCGACTACATTAAGATCTACCCAACCCTGGTCATCAAGGGGACCGAGCTTTACGATCTTTATATCAGGGGCGAATATCAGCCTTTAGGGGACGAGAAGGCGGCTGAGCTCGTCTCTAAAATCAAAGCCCTCCTACCCAAGTACGTCAGGCTCCAGAGGGTCCAGAGGGACATACCTGCCAGGCTGATAGAAGCAGGCGTAAAGAAATCCAATTT
>CAZKWM010000291.1:0-1846 GCA_964556405.1 uncultured Methanotrichaceae archaeon
CTGATCAGGGATATCTCTTCTGACCAAAGGCTCTCGGAGGAGGCATCCCACTGGATGGCGATACTGGCCATGGAGCAGTACGGCTATCTCCTAGCTGGCGGCTGCGAAGCAGAGCTTACCAGGGAGATATCCAGGATTGAAGGCGTAAAAGTACTTCTGCCCTACCAGGCAATTCTTAAAGATGACAGGGGCCTGGAGCACAGCTGGGACTTCACCTCCGATTCCGTGGCCGCCCTGGTCGCTCAAAGGCTTGGAACAGACATGATCAAGGCCACGGACGTTGAGGGAATAAAATTAAATGGGAACATCGTCAGGAAGATAAGAGCTGGGGATCTCCTGGGCAAAAAAACGTGCCTAGATCAGGGCTCTTTAAAGCTTCTCCAGGGAAGACGATGCTGGATCCTCAACGGTACTGACCCTGAAAGGTTCGCGTACATGATCCTCTCGGGCGAGGGCGGAACGGTTATTACAGGGTAGGACTCACGGATATGATCTGGGTCCTTAAGGTCTACGGTAAAGTTTATACATGGTTGTAAATCAATCGGACGGGCGATAACATGAAGGAAGACGTACCAGAGAAGTGCATATCGTGCGGCATTACTCTCACAGGAGTGGGCGGTGTTAGGTTTCCCTGCCCAAGTTGCGGGACCATCATTGCCAGATGCAATAAATGCAAGAAACAAAGCAATGCCTATACCTGCAAGGCCTGCGGGTTTGCGGGTCCCTGAGGTGATGAGATGGGAGAGGTAGTAGCGGTCATAAGGATCATGCCAGAGAGCGCTGATGTAGATATGTCCAAGATCATGGATGCCATCAAGGGTGTCATACCATCCTACGCTAGGCTTCACGGCATGCAGGTTATGGACATTGCTTTTGGACTCAAAGCCTTGAAGGTCGCCGTCATCATGGGAGACAAGTGCGGTGGAACTGAGGAGATTGAGCGTAATATGGCCAAGATCCCGGGTGTTGAGTCAGTTGAGACTGAAGAGGTAGGGCTCCTCTGAGCTCACCTCATTTAGGGCTTGTAGATCAGTGGTAGATCGCTGCCTTCGCAAGGCAGAAGCCGCGGGTTCGAGTCCCGCCAAGTCCATCAGGGAAAATTCATTTTTTAAATGAATGCCCCGCAGCTTGTTGCGGTTGGGATGGGCAGGAAACCAATTTAAGGGAGATAGCATATTCAGCGTATAAATGATTGAGGTAAGAACAACAAGCCATTGTGTATATAAAATTCGCTATCATATGGTTTTTAGCATTAAATACAGAAGAAAGTTACTTCGAGATGACGATTGCATTAATTATATTAAACCTGTTCGTTCAGAGGTAGGCAAGAGATATTGGTTTGATTTTGATGCTATAAGAACAGACGGAGACCATGTACATGTTTTTTTTGGAGCAGCACTTAGTGCACCATACCAAATATTATGAGAGAAGCTAAAACAATATATTTATCGTTAAAAGACATCAGCAAGAAGCTTAACCCATGCCCGAATATTGCTCTTAGCTGATGAAGGCTACTCTACCGAAGAGATCATTGATGCCTTAAAGATCAGTCGAACCACCGTAAACCGAATGAGGAAACGATATCGTCAAGAAGGCTTATCCTCCGCCATAGATGGAAAATCTCGTAACGGAAGGCCACCCCAAGATAGATGGACCTATAGAGGCAAAAACGATACTTTTTGCCTTCTCTGAACCACCTGAAGGCAGATACGCTTGGATTTTAAAATTGCTAGCTAATAATCTCTCTGAGCTAAAGGCTATCGATTGCATCTCTACCATGAGCGTTCAAATGATGAGCCCATTTCAAAACATCACCGGATTACTTTTCTCCAATAGATTAGGAAAC
>CAZKWM010000292.1:0-1790 GCA_964556405.1 uncultured Methanotrichaceae archaeon
GTTTGTTTGACGAGGTTCGGACCAAGGCCGAGCAGATCGTGTCAAACGCAACCGCGGACCTCATCGATCCGACGATGACCAAAACAGTTACACAGTCACTCGCAACCCTCACAGAGATTCGCCATGCTGTCGGAGCCGCGCGTGACTAAGCACCCGAAGAATGTCAACCACCCCAAAAGCCAAGAAGCGCCGCAGTTCGAATGCTCCTGGGCAGGCGCTCGGTTACTCCCTCCAGGTTACCCGGCTCACGCATTTGCTAATCAGCGCTGCGGAGGGCAGTCACGGCAGCGTCGAGGTCATTGATGATGTGGGATTGGTCGGCCCTGACGGCAGCACGACCGCGGTGCAAAGCAAAAGTGCGCTAACTGGCAATCCGCTAGGGAACCACTCCGTTGCTCTTTGGAAGACACTTGCCAATTGGGCAGATGCTCTCGTTGCAGGCAGCTTGCCCGCCGACAAACTGCAACTCGTGCTGTATGTCTCGAAACCAGCCTCGGGTCCTTTCGCCGAACTCCTGGCCAAGGCCGCCACCGAAGCAGAAGTCCAAGCCGCCGTCGCTGAAGTTCGCGCGGAACTGGATGCCCAAGGGCCTGCGACGGACTCGGAAGTCAAAGAGCACATCGACCGCTTTTTCAGTCATAAGCAGCAGGTAATCAAAACGGTAATTCGAGCGTTTCAAATCCAATGTGGCTCCGGTAGTCCACAGGCCGACCTTGAGAGGGAACTGGATAACTTCTGTTTCAGGGAAGGCCGGGCGCGTCAACTCGCCGATATGGCCTGTGGCTGGGTGAAACGCCGGGTCGATGAGTTCCATGAGCGCCGGATGCCTGCCATTCTGTCCAGAGACGAATTTCACACACAGATGCAGGCTTTCTACACTAAATTCGTCGAACGTTCGATACTGATTAGTTTCGCCAACGACCCCACCCCGGCTGATGTTGAGACCCACCGAGCAAAGACTTTCGTCCGCCAGCTGGAGATTATCGCATGCGACTTTGAAGATCAGATGTCGGCCATCAGCAACTTCTTTAAGGCATCGTTGGATCGAACTAAATGGGGAGTGTCCGGAATGGTCCAAAAACGCTCTTTTGACGAACTCGACAGAAGCTTGGTTGAAACCTGGAAAAACCATAGGAAGTCAACCTCAATTCGCGACGGCCATCGCCCCCATGAACACCAGGGACAACTGCTGCTTGCCGAGTGCATGAAACACACCGTCTCGGTTGAGAACCTGCAGGCGCCGTCCCACTTCATTCCTGGATGCTTTCACGTTTTGGCTGATGAATTGAAGGTCGGTTGGCATCCCAATTACCAGACTTTGCTGTCGGAGAGCAAATCTGGAAAAAAACAATGAGCCTGCTTTCCCAGGAAGTCCACTTCACGCAGAATCCTGCGCTTGGTGCGGCAATTCAATGGCGATTTGCCGTTGGGTTCAACGAAGGCCATCCTCATCGCGGATTTACCCCATTGCAGTTGCTGTTTATCGTCCTACCAACGGTCCTGCACCAGGAGACGGCTGAGCAAATTGGCCGAACGCACAGGGTTTCGGGACTTCGATCCTTTACTGGCAAATTCGGTGAGTCTGCAATCGCTAAACAGGACATCCTGTTGGGGCTCCACAGTCGTGCAGAGGAATGGCGACCGCTCTCTTTGGATTCTCTTCGCATGGCGCTGGCAACACGCTTGCTCCATTTGAACAATGACGGCACGGTTGTCGCCCTGTCGCAAACTCCTGCCCGCGGTTCAGTGCCATCATCCGTTGCGCAGCTTCTCAAGGAAGGCGAGAAGTT
>CAZKWM010000293.1:0-1779 GCA_964556405.1 uncultured Methanotrichaceae archaeon
AGGAACTCCCTGGTCAGTGTATTCAAAGGCGGTATACCTCCGGCCTTCTGTCCTCAAAGCATGGAATCTCCAGCCTAAAACGGTCACTGGCCTGCAGATCGATCTCTCCGTAAATGATAGCCTCTCCGGGGTTTGCTTCAGAGATGATATCTCCCTGAGGTCCCAGGATCATGGACCCGCCTCCCTGGGCCCAGTTGCAGGCAATGTGGTGAAGCTGGTTCTCTATTGCCCTAGCCTGGCAAAGGATCCGCCACTGGCTCAATCTTGATGCCGGAAACTGGGCTACGGTTGCCAGAAGATCAGCGTCTTGGAGGGCCAGAGACCTTCCGACTTCAGGAAAGCGCAGATCGTAGCAGACCTGAAGCCCAATCATTCCAAGGCTCGTCTCAATGGAGGCTATGAAATCGCCGCTCTTGAAGTGATGTCTCTCAGGGACAAAAGGATGAATCTTAGGCCTGAACTGAACCCTGCCTCCTTCGATGCAGAATCCGAGGTTGTACCAGCGTCCCACCCTAGATTCTGGGCTTTGATTTTCAGCCATCCCAGGACCAGAATTATGATAGCCATCCATTGCAGTGTCAGGGTCCTGACTGATGGCCATTACGGACCCTAGGATGAGACAGCTCTGCTCCTCAGACAGCTCTAAAAAGGGATTTAGATATGGACGGGACAGATTTTCAGGCGGCAGATCATAGCAGAAACCTGTCAGGAAGAGCTCAGGCAGAGCGATGATCTCCGCCCCGCATCCCATCGCCTCCAGGGCCATATCCATGGCTCTCCTGGCATTGGATGATTTGTGACAGAGCTTGATCTCCATCTGAAGGCAGGCCGCTAACACATCGTATAAAGGGAGAGCCGTATATATTAAGATGATTATCTTACCAAGGAATGTACGAGGGACTCAAGGAGCGATGATACCAGATCCTGGAGGAGACAGATCCCACGGGCATACTGGCCTCATTTTTCGTGGAGGAGCTAGACAGGAAGCACAGGAATGGGTATGGGAATAATCGTAAGGATTCGAGGAAAAACAATAGCGGTAGTGGCTTTAGTGATAGATAGTATCTATGGCGGCAATAACAATAGATATAACAACCTTAGCAATATCAATGATAAAAGAAACGAGTATAAAGAAGGTTAACAGTTAATAGGGAAATAGTTAGGGCCAACTCTCTTCTGGCAATATAGGTTATATATTCAGGATAGACCTATAGCAGTCCCAATGCTTCAGAGCCTCAAGGAAAAGGTATTCGAAATCCTGGAGCCGGAGGAGAAGGATAGCGAGTACTTTGAAACCTTCATCATCTCCCTCATAATCCTAAATATCATTGCGGTCGTCCTGGAGACAGTGGACTGGATATACGCCATCTATGCCCCGATCTTCAATGCCTTCAACCTCTTTTCAGTTGCAGTCTTCTCAGTCGAGTATATCCTGAGGGCCTGGTGCTGCACCGTGGACCCAAGGTATAGAGACCCAGTCCTAGGCAGGCTGAGACACGCTCTGACGCCCATAGCCCTGGTGGACCTCATGGCAGTGCTGCCCTTCTACATGCCCCTTGTCTTCCCCTATCTCAGGTCCCTCAGGGTAGCCAGGCTCTTTAGGCTCTTCAGGCTCCTGAAGCTGGCCAGGTACTCCGAGATCGCGGGGACCTTCATAGAGCTCTTTAAGCGGAAGAAGGAGGAGCTGGGTGTGACCTTCTTCACATTGATGATCCTACTGGTGTTCGCCTCCAGCCTCATGTACGAGGTCGAGCACGAAGCCCAGCCCAAGCTCTTCTC
>CAZKWM010000294.1:0-1771 GCA_964556405.1 uncultured Methanotrichaceae archaeon
TCCTTTATTCAGAGGCCCAAACAATGTCCGGCAATACCTTCGGCACCCAATTCAGGATCACCACCTGGGGCGAGTCCCATGGCCCAGCAGTGGGCGTAGTAGTAGATGGCTGTCCAGCCGGCCTTCCTTTATCTGAGGCTGATATCCAGGTAGACCTAGATCGCCGAAGGCCAGGTCAGAGCCAGGTCTCCACCTCCAGGTCCGAGGAGGACATGGTCGAAATTTTAAGCGGCATATTCGAGGGCAGGACCATGGGCACCCCCATCTCCATGATTGTTAGAAACAAAGACGCCAGATCGTCGGCCTACGATGACATCAGAAATACTCCACGTCCAGGCCACGCCGATTACACCTACCAGGCCAAGTACGGCCTTAGGGATCACCGGGGTGGGGGCAGGTCCTCTGCCAGGGAGACCGTGGGCAGGGTGGCTGGGGGAGCAGTGGCAAGAAAGCTTCTGGCCCAAGCTGGTATCGACGTTGTGGGCTATGTGACGGAGCTTGGCGGAATCAAGTCCTCTATATCTTCCAGATCATCTGTACCTACACCGTCCCTAAGTCTCTCAGATCTCAGGTCTGTGGTGGAGGGCAACCCCGTCCGCTGCCCCGACCAAAAGGCCATAGCTCTGATGCTCCAGGCTGTGGAGGAGTCCAGGAAGGAAGGAGACAGCGTCGGAGGCGTGGCCGAAATCCTGGCCGTAGGCGTTCCCCCGGGCATTGGGGAGCCGGTCTTCGACAAGCTCGACGCCGACCTAGCCAAGGCCCTCATGAGCATAGGGGCCGTGAAGGCCGTGGAGATAGGAGCCGGTATAGAGTGCGCCCGCATGCGGGGAAGCGGGATGAATGACCCCCTGGCCTTTGTAAAAGGTACTGAAGGTAAGGTGGGCTTCGAAACCAACAACGCCGGAGGAATTTTAGGGGGCATCTCCACTGGTGCTCCAATCCTCTGTCGCATAGCCGTCAAACCTACGCCATCCATCTCCAAGATGCAAAGGACGGTGGATCTTGTGACAGGAGATGATGCGGAGATCGAGATCAAGGGCCGCCACGACCCTTCTATCCCCCCCAGGATCGTCCCCGTGGCCGAGGCCATGGTCGCCTTGGTCCTAGCAGATCACCTCCTCAGGCAGAGGTCGGCCCGCTTGATGGATTAAAAATCTATGCAATCTGAAGGTCTTCTCCATCCAGTATGAAGATCTCTTCGAGGGTAGAGCCGAGGGCTCTTGACACCCTGTAAGCCAGCTTGAGGGATGGATTGTACTTCCCTATCTCCAGAAAGTGAATGGTCTCCCGGCGCACCCCTACCATGAACGCCAGATCAGCCTGGGTCAGGTTATGTCTGGCTCTCAGCTCTTTTATCCTAGTCTTCATGCCGGTCCCGCGTTACCCTTGAGTCTGAAGTAGATCAGAAAGATGGCGGTGCTTCCGGCCATGACCCATACCACGACTTCCAGGGAAATCTGTGAAGGAAGGACCAAAAGGCCAAGGTATCTGCATACCAGCAGGACCGTAGTAAAGATTATGCTGACCAGCCAGGAATGGGTAGTGGCTATGGGTTCTAATTTTTGAATTCTCTCATCGCGTTCCGGTTGATCGCCCGTCTGCCAGCGGATTACCAAGGCCATGATCAGGACCGCCACACCGACGGGGGCCATGAATCCCGCGTTGCGCCCATTACGGAGAGGAGTAGGCTGGCAAAGGTCAGGAAAACTCCCGCAATTACGATGAAAGCAGGCAGAAAGCCCAGGACTTTAGTCCTGGGATGAATGCCGTA
>CAZKWM010000295.1:0-1750 GCA_964556405.1 uncultured Methanotrichaceae archaeon
AATTTTAATATCATAGAAGGCCAAATCGCCTTTGATGTACCGGATACTGGTTACTAATGACGACGGCATCTTTGCCTCAGGTATCAAAGCCGCGGCCGAGGGCGTCAAGGGCCTGGGAGAGGTGATAGTGGCTGCCCCTGCCGGCCAGAAGAGCGGTGTTGGCAGATCCATAAGCGTCTTTGAGCCTCTGAGGTACGCCCAGGTGAACCTCAACGGCACTTGTCAGGATGGGGTTAAGGCCTTCTCTGTGATGGGCACCCCCACCGATTCCGTGATAATAGGCATCTTCGCTATAATGAAAGGTGAGCTCCCGGACCTCGTTGTCTCGGGGATCAATGTGGGTGAGAATATAAGCACCGATACCGTAACCACCAGCGGGACTATAGGCGCAGCCCTGGAAGCCGCATCCTACGGCATTCCATCCATTGCAGCCTCCATCCAGGCGGTGGACCAGGGTGATAAGTTCGATTTTCACTTTGAGGACAAGCACAGCTTCGAGGTTGCCTCCAAGGTAGTGAGGCGATTTGCCTCTAAGGTCCTGGAGAAAGGCCTTCCTGAAGGAGTCGATGTTCTAAACATCAATGTGCCCGCCGGAGCCACCGAGAATACAGAGGTCGTGGTCACAAGGCTCGCCAGAAAGATTTTCAGGACCTCGATCCAAGAGAGGTTCGATCCTAGAGGCAGGCCTTATTATTGGATAGATGGGGACCTGGTCTGCCACGATGCCGATGGAACCGATGTACAGGCCCTGTATCAGGATAAGAAGATCACTGTAACTCCCCTTACCCTGGATTCGACATCCAAGATAGACTTAAATGATATCAGAGGTCTAATTTAATTCTGTGAGTTATGAGTTGGATGCCAGACTCGAGTACATGCCCTTCGAGGACAAAGTAGACTACATCATAAATAATCGGGATAGCCTTCCCAATGACTTGGTGGACAGGGCTATTAACATCCTGGTTCAAGCCGGGGAGATAGAGCACGCCCGCCTACCCTGGCCAGGGATAGGGGCCTTATAAACAGGGCCATAGAGTATTATCCTGGCGGAGGCCGGAGATTACCTCTGGGCGGCCCTCATGGCCAAGAATGCAGGCATGGAGGAGGAAGCCAAGCATCTCTATACCCAAGGCCTTGGATTCTACATCGACAGGGGAGAGTACGGAAGAGCTGTGGTCGCAGCCTAGGCACTCAATCTACCCATGGATGAGATAGCCGCCCTCTTTTATAAAGGCGTGGAGACCGGAGCCGGTACTTCGACGCCGAGCATGCCCAGGCCCTTATAGACCAGCTGGGGCCCGAGCTTCAGATAGCCCTCTACCTAGATCATTTGCCCAGTACTAGATTTCACAGTCTTTAGCGACAATCTTTCTATTCAGGCTGTATTTTCGCCAAGTAAGGCAAGGATCCTCTCCAGTACTCAGGGGTACCAAGGCACGGCTAGGCAGTCGTAGCCTGCAACCTTTTAGGAAGTAGACATATCTTTGAAGCGGATGCCCAGAAGGTAATCGCCAACTACGATCCCACCTGCCAGCATTAAGTGACCGTGGGGCGATCTAGTCCATCCTGTGGAGGCGACAATCTGGCATAGCCCTCCCTCATAGCTGCAGAGAGATAACACGCTTCAACAGCACGGGCTTTCCCTCCTTGTCCAATAGGCATTGGCTCTGGAGAAGCTTATCGGCAGTGGTGCAGGTGCCGTCGGCCAGGAGGATTACCTGGCTTCTGCTGCATATTAACCCAGGATTTT
>CAZKWM010000296.1:0-1732 GCA_964556405.1 uncultured Methanotrichaceae archaeon
AATACAAGAGCCAGTCTAACGGATAGAATGTCTGCATATGCCTATGAGACCTGTTCTTCAAACGTCGGAGTTGAGAGATAGACGACTTTGCGGATCCCTCATAGCAGTTCTAGCTGGATTATTCAGCTGAAGAGTGCCAGAGAATGGTTGATCGAACCCAATGTAAGTCTTAAGGAGGTTGATTCTTTGCCATAGTTCAGGCCTTTTGATACAGACGGGACGCCCATAGAGCCGCAGTGAATGAGCTGGAATGAGAGGATCAAGGAGCCTTACGACAAGAACGCCGTGGATGCTTACACCGGGACCAGGGTCATACTGATGAATGGCATAGAGAACAATGCCGTTTTGACTTCTCATGCCATGGATAGGATGATCGCCAACAATGAGATCAAGGCTTAGTTGGCCATGATAAGGAGGGCCGACTCCCAGCATCAGGAACCGGTCAACGGGCTCAATCCCGCCGACCAATCGATTGTGGAGACCGCCATAGGCTACGAGCATGTCGCTGTGGACCTGAACCGCCAATCTGGCCAAGAACGAGCAGGATCCCTACTTCACCATCGTCTCGGGGGAACAGCAAACCATGTTCTATTACAGGTCCCATGGTTTCATGTTCCAAGACGACCCGGCCAGAAAGCCCTATGCCGAGATCGCCGATACCAAGGAGTAGCACGTCACCCAGTAAGAGCTGGCTGGAGATCCCAGGATGACGCTCCTGGAGCACACGGCCCTGGTTCAGATAGAATGAAGCCTGCAATTATTACTCAGCCATGCAGACCGAGGCCCGTCCCAAGGATTTGGAAGATCCGAGAGGAGCTCCTCCACGCCGAGATGGAGCACGTCTACATGGTCAATGACCTCCCCCATAAGTACGAGGGCAGGGACGTCAGGGATATTATGAGAGCCGACAACGTCGCGCCCCTCACAGTCTTTGAGCCCAACAAGGATTACGTCAACGCCGTCCTCAAGGAGCAGATGGATCTCCAGCCCCCTCAACATGAGGTTCGTGCGCATGAGAGACCTTCCAGAGTACTGGAAGTCCTTTGATTACCAGGGGAAGGTCAATGCCGGAGGCGTGCCCTTTGAGATCGTGGTCCAGGCTCTGGGCAAGAGACTTGCTCAGAAGGCAACTTAAGAGCCCGCAGTGAGGGCTAAAACTGAGATGGCTAAAGCCAGCAAGGGTGGGCCTAGCTGGACCCAGGCAGCCTGAAGCGGCCTTATTTTTATATATTTCATTTCTTTACCTTTCTCGTTTTTATCTTTGTTTTAGCCGTCTATTACCTTTGCCTTTAGATAGGATCTTCCGGGATAATGGTAGAATATATATTATCGATCTATCGGATAGCACAGATAAGGTGGACGATGAGGACCTATCTTCTGGCACTGGTGCCGCTAAGCCTGCTGCTTGGCCTATTCCTCCTGGCTCAGGGGGCTTACGGTGGACTGGATAAAAGCGGTGTGAAAGCCGCAGAGATCTCACCCAATGGGTTTGATTCGGCCCTTAATTACAGCTATGAGGATATAGATGCCCATGCCATACAAGCGCCGAATGGGGCCGAGGCTTCCTTGGATAGCCTAGCAGCGTACCTGACAGCTCCCTGCAAGAACGATCGTGAGAAAGCCAGGGTTATCTATCGTTGGACCACCGATCGGATAACTTACGATGTCCAGGGGTACTCCACAGGTAGCTATGGCAACCTTGCGCCGGAGGAGGTTTTGAAAGATAGGTCCT
>CAZKWM010000297.1:0-1714 GCA_964556405.1 uncultured Methanotrichaceae archaeon
CTTATGTCCCCGAAGTCCAGCTCCAGGCCCACTATCTGATTGGCCAGGACGTCGGTGGGCTTCTGATGAATTTTCACCTCCTCCAGCTCTCCGGATACAGCCCTCCTGGCTATGGCGCAGGCCTCGGCCACATCATCGGGACAGGTGGCAATGATGGTCCCTGTAGCGGTCCTGCCGATTTTGTGGCCAGCCCTGCCCACACGCTGTATGAGCCTGGATACCCCCCTGGGTGAACTGTACTGGATGACGTGCTCTACGTCTCCTATGTCGATTCCCAGCTCCATGGAGGAGGTACATATGAGGCCTCTGAGATTTCCGGACTTGAAGTCCTCCTCGGCCTCAATCCTTGCCTCCACCGAGAGGCTGCCGTGGTGAACGCCTATGGGATCCCCAAGTTGCTTGAACCTGGACCCCAGCGCCTCTGCCGCCTGCCTGGTGTTGACGAAGATAAGGCACTTCTTCTCCTTGACCAGGCCCCTTATCCACCTTATGTGGGCCGCTAGGTGAGGATCGCACTCAAGTTGTCCTGCCATGGCATAGTCGGCTCTAATGGGGGTTGGACTAACGACGGAAAACTCGGTGGCCCTCTCTACATCAGCCCGTATTATGCGGCATCGCCTTTTGCTTCCTGAAAGGAGGTTTGCCACCTCAACAGGTGATCCAACGGTTGCCGAAAGGCCGATTCTCTGGAATTCGCCTGAAAGCTCAACTAGCCTCTCCAAGAGGACAGCGAGTTGGGAACCCCTCTTGGATGAGGCAAGCTCATGGACCTCGTCCACTACCACCATCTTCACCGTGGACAGGTTTTTCCTGAGCCTCTTTCCAGTCAGCATCACCTGCAGTGTCTCCGGGGTGGTTATGAGCAGATCAGGAGGCTTTATCGCCTGCCTTCTCCTATCGCTCTGGGTGGTGTCACCGTGCCTGACGGCCACCGATACTTTAAGCCTCTCTCCCCACTCTTGGAACCTCCTGAGCATATCCCTGTTCAGGGCCCTGAGAGGCGTCACGTAGATGGCCTTGATGCCGTATCCCTCTCCAGATAGAATATTGTGAAAGACAGGAAGGGCCGCGGCCTCGGTCTTGCCAGTCCCCGTAGGGGCTATGAGAAGAACGTGATCTCCTTCCAGAATCGGTGGTATGGCCCTCTCCTGGGGCTCCGTAGGCTCAATGATCGATTGCTTCACTAGCATCGACCTAATCTCGGGACAGAGCCTGGAGAAGGAGTTCACAAAGATTAAATTTACAGGGAATATGAATACCTTGCGGTAAAAGACGATATTAATCCACGTTGATGGTCGATGAGGTGAAGGAGGATTTATGCAGATAGCGGTGATTGGAGGAGCTGAGTGCACCGAAGAGGTCGGGAGGATGGCCCACGACCTTGGGAGGCTTTTGGCGGAGAAAGGCCACACGCCCATCTGCGGCGGCCTTACCGGCATCATGGAAGCGGTCTGCTGCGGGGCCAAGGCCGCAGGAGGCGTGGCAGTGGGAGTTCTTCCTGGAGAGAAACAGGAGGCTAACAGGTGCGTGGGAATCGCCATAGCCACGGGTATGGGCCACGCCAGGAACGTCATCATAGTAAAGAGCGCCGATGTCGTCATCGCCCTGCCGGGGGAGTATGGTACCCTATCCGAGATCGCTTTAGCCTTAAAAATGGGAAGAAAGGTCATAAGCCTGAGGTCATGGGATGTGCCTGGAACCATCAAAGCCCAGA
>CAZKWM010000298.1:0-1659 GCA_964556405.1 uncultured Methanotrichaceae archaeon
CTGATAGGAGTTAGGCCGTGTTCTTTCAGGAAATAGTTCAAAACAGACCTTCGGGCCTCGCTCTCAGGAACCCTGAAGTCCTCTATGAGCATTCTTAGGCGTGACTCGATCTCGCCCTCAGGAACTTCAACTCCCTGGTCCTTGAGGCGAGTCAGTATCTGATATACGATCTCCTTCATGGTTAAGACCTCTGACTTTTTTTACTTTGAGAGGTAAGTGGAGATGTGCTCGACAAGTATATAAAAGAGAGCAGGGCGGGACGAAAGTGATTTTCAAAGGGGTTTCAGGCGAAAAAGATCTATGGGAGTCGGAAGCTAAGGCTTGGTAGATGGAGACCCACGCCTGGTTTGGCACTTTTGACCCTGACAAGGGCCTTTTCTCGCCCTGTGGTGATGTGGAGAGGATGGTCCAGGGCCTGGAGGAGCCGAGGCCTTGCCCTGAGATTCAGCCCGATCTAAGAGGCATCGCTCTATCCAAGGGCTATGTAAAAAGTGATGAGGAGTACAACAGAATACTGCGTCAGGTGGCCTTGGCCCTGGCCAGAAGGAGGCTCAAGGAGGTGGCAGGGACCGAGGCCGAGATCCTCCAAATGATAGAGGCCCTGGACGATCTTCACCAGGTCATGAACCTCCTGGATGAGAGGCTCTACGAGTGGTCTCGATTGCACAGAGAAGATACCATCCGGGGTAGGAGGCTGGCCGAGGCCTTAAGGTCCGAAGGTCCCATGGGAAACCTGGCAGAAGCAGCCTTGGACCTCAGGGATCGCCAGGCCAGGTTGGAGGAGGACGTGAGCCGTGCCATGGAGGCATTTGCCCCCAACCTCTCCAGCCTGGCCGGTCCCCTCCTGGCAGCCAGGCTTCTCTCCAGGGCCGGAAGCCTCAAGCACCTGGCGGAGATGCCCTCCAGCGCGGTACAGATCATGGGTTCAGAGAAGTCCCTCTTCAAGCACCTAAGGGGCAAGGCTCCTTCGCCCAAGCACGGCATAATCTTCAGGCACCCTGCTATCTCCAGGGCCCCGAGGAAGCTTAGAGGCAGAGTTGCCAGGGCTCTAGCAGGGAAGCTGGCCATAGCCGCCAGGATGGATTACTTTTCAGGCGCTCTCTCCTCTGAGCTCAAGGCCTCCCTGGAAGACCGCCTCCAGGAGATAAGGCGGGTCGGGGATAAACGGGAGATTAGACGCGTCAAGAGAAAGCCAAGCAAAGAAAAGCTCGGCAGAGAACGCCAGGTAAAGAAATTAGATGATGGCAAGTCTGATAATGAGACGCCTGGGTTGAATTAATCCCCGAGGGATCAAGTTTATATTTGAAGGACCTAACCTTAAACCCTGGGTGTTCAGATGAGAGGGATCTTACTATTAACGCTCATAACGCTCTTAGCCTTTCCCCTGTGCTGCGCCGACTCTGCCGCCCTGGAGCGTGCCCTCCAGAATGTGACTGAGCACACTTGGATGTACTTTCAAGGTTACATGGATGAGACCAGAATCTTCCAGACAGAGCCTGGCTTTTCAGGCCAGAAGCTAGTGGTGGGCACCAGGGGCAGTGGCACCGTCTCCAGGACCCAGCACTCGGAGATCTACGGAGGGAACCAGTACGATGAGATATCCTTCAACGAGTGGGGCGTCTTCGACTACAAGCCCTACAATCCACCCCTGACCAAGAG
>CAZKWM010000299.1:0-1648 GCA_964556405.1 uncultured Methanotrichaceae archaeon
AATCGCCCTTTGCCTTCAGTCTGATCTCAAAAGGGGATATCGATGATCCGAAGCTCGAATATGACATCTTTTGCGAGGATGAGATCGACGAGGAAAAAGCCCTAGGATCGTACCTCTTTCTTTCTAAGCTTTGAAGACGACCTCAAGCCCTTTTACGCCATCGGAGAAGAGGACGGGTTCTTCAGACTTTCCTGACAGAAGGGATTGAATATCGGGCATTTCCCGATCCTTCGTAAATTCTCAGGATGCGAAGGGAGGGCTTCTCGGCGATTCTGAAAAACGGCAGGAGAGTAGAGTAACTGATCGCGGCCGCTGAGGTCTTAGAGGCAGTGGGTGAGACCTTCCTTAGAGCCGACGATTGCGACCGGGTTCTGGCCTGGCTCGATGGGATAAAAGGTATAGGACCTTGATGTGCGGTTTCCACAATGCTTAGAAGCCTCAGCAGGGTGGGAATGGCGCCTTTGAATGAGAAGGCTTTGGCCAGGGCCGCCTCCGTGGTTTACAGCAGAATCTTGGACAGATCCAGGTCAAAGTGATAGCTGAAAGCCTACAGAATATAGCAGGGATACTAGTCCCACTACCTGGAAGTTGCTCTGACTTCGGGTTAGTCTTAAGTAATATCAGCAGAAGATAGATCAAAATAAAATTGTCAATAGTGGTAGCACGGGGCCTTGGATTAAAGACAGGGCCAAAAGGGTGATCTTCTCCATGTTCGATGGAAGCGCAGTGATCAGGGGCGGAACCATGCCCGATGAGTACCAGGTGCAGATGGATAAGCTCCTGAGCGAGTTTGTGGAAGCCGTGGCCCGCATCTCCGATCAGCGCCATCTGCAAAGGGGGATCGCCAGAAGCCTCCTTCCATCCAACCTTATTGTAGTCCTGGATAAAAAGAACATCTTTGTGGCAGGGCAGTTCAACCCCAAGAACAGGACTGCCATGTACATCTACACCCCTGAATCGGAGTGGACGGCGATGAAGGTCGCCAGCAGCGCTGAATGGGAGTTCGGCCTCAGGGATTTCTACCTGGTAGAAATTCCAAAACTCCTCCTGGAGGAGAGTCCTGAGCAAAGGAAAGGCGCCATTAAGGAGATCGCTGAAAGACACGTCGACTCCGAGTTCAAGCGGTTCATGGAGCTCCTGTCCTTCCTCAGGACTAGGCCCATCTTCGGCCCACCTCCGACCGCCGTCGATGACAGGTTGGCATGCCTCCTCCTGCCCCAGCCCGGGAGCGCCTCTCAGGCAATCTCGGAGGCCGTGGATGAAAGCGGCATGACCTCCCAGGGGGACGGCAATATCACGGATAAAGCAATGGTCAGGGAGATGTGGATGCTTATCAATGAGTCAAGGGCTGTAATTGCTGACCTGACCGGCGCTGATCCTGGGGTCATGTACGGCTTGGGGATAGCTCACACCCTGGGTAAGGATACTATTCTTGTATCTCCGGAGGGTTCAGTATATCTCCCTGATCTTCCCAGGACCACCAGGATCGAATATGTCCAAGGTGATGAAGCTAAATTAAAAGAGGATCTGACCAAGATCCTCATATCCATGATCCAGCTCATAGCTGCTGCCTGAGGGTGTCTTCTATGGTTGCAGCTGGCCCAAGAGTTATATACGTCTTGAAGTCATACGGGCCCCCGATCTCTAG
>CAZKWM010000300.1:0-1606 GCA_964556405.1 uncultured Methanotrichaceae archaeon
GGTAGGTTTTTAGGAATGCTCCTTGATAGATAAGTATAATAAAACTAAACATACCAGGAATAAAATCGATAAGCAAACCAAGAATAAGATCAGAAAACTGATAGAAATCCAGAGAAAGATCGCCTCCAGAATTGTCCTAAAAGATGATTACTCCCTGAAGGCCGTAGCCGGGGTAGACCAGGCATTCCTGGACGAAGTGGTGATCTCCGGGGCCGTGCTCCCTGGATGCCTCTTTAAAGGTCAAGAACTCTTCCAGCTTCCAATTAAAAACCGATTTTCCCTATATCCCAGGTTTTCTCTCCTTCAGGGAAGGGCCTGCGGCAATAAAGGCCGTCAGAGGCCTTAAAGAGACGCTTACTCTTCTCTTAGTGGACGGCTGTGACGCCAACCACCCTCGGGCTGCCGGCCTTGCGTCTTACGTCGGTGTGATCATGGACCTTCCCACCGTGGGCATAAGCAAGGGCATCCTGTGCGGCACCGCCGAGATCCCCAAGAACCCGGGTGGGGCCTATCCTCTGGAGTATCAAGGAGAGCAGATAGGGCACCCGCTCAAATCAGCCAAAGGAGGCAACCCCATAGTTATAGGGCCCGGCCACTTGGTATCCCTGGACCTTGCCCGGAAATTTTTAATTGGGCAAAAATATAAGGCGCCTGAGCCGGTGAGGCTGGCTCACCTTTATGTAAACGATGTCAAAAGGTCTTTGTTCCAGAGGGCTGTCCGAGACTTGCCCTCTGATTCTGATCAATGCTAGAGAGAATCGATTCCAGATTCAGAAGCCTTCTCTTGACCGCCAGGCCTGGGCCGTATCCTCCTAAACCCTTTCCTGATACCACCCTGTGGCAAGGCATCACCAGGACGAAGGGATTGGAGGCCATGGCATTTCCTACAGCTCTGGCTGCTCCAGGGCGTCCGATCTTGGAGGCAACCTCGGCGTAGGTCATAGTGCTCCCCCTGGAAATGGCCCTGACGGCCTTGTAGACCGACCTTTGAAACTCAGTGAGGCTCGACATGTCTAGGTCCGCCTTTAAGGGCCCACAGGTCCCCAGAACGTGGCCTATGATATCCCTGGCCAGGGGCGAGGCCTCCTCAGGGAGGTCTTTGGAGAAGGTAATCTTGGTGATCTTTTTAACCGGGTCTTCTGACTCCTCTACCACCAGGTAGAGGCCTAGCTCTTCGAAGTAAGCTCCTTTTGCCATTCTGAAAGCATCTCCCTGAAGGGTTTACAGCTGCCCATCTCGATCAAATCAGCTTTGAGGTTTGAAGTATCCAGAAGAGCCACGCTCCTCCTGCCAGTGAAGTGGCCCCAGATCTCGCCGGGATTTATGAGGAGGGGCTTTTCCGATGATTTTCCGGGGGATACCTCCGCGCGGTGATTGTGGCCGCGGACGAGCACGTCGTACTTGCCGCAAGCTGCTAGGGCCTCCACCATGGTCTCATCGGTGCCGTGGAGGATGGCGATCTTGAGGCCATCGGCTTCTACTACTCCGAAATCGCCCAGGTACTCGCCCCCGACCCTGGCAAAGTCCCTGGCCAGGCCAACTTTGTCGCCATCGTTGTTGCCGTAGACGAGCTTTACGTCCATGCCGCAGCCCTGGAAGGCATAAC
>CAZKWM010000301.1:0-1584 GCA_964556405.1 uncultured Methanotrichaceae archaeon
CTGGGAGATTTCATCCTGTGAGCGGCCCTAAGGTACTCGGCGAAGTGAAGCCTCAGAACTCCGCCTGATGAAGTGGGATTGAGCCCCAGGTCCTCGGCCAGAGGCAGAAGGTCCCCTCTCTCCTTCTGCATGCGGCTCCTTGCCAGCTTGGCCTCTGCCAGGGCGTATCTGCGGATTAAGAGCTCATCCCCAACGCAGGAGACGATGATCCTGGCCAGGGGGTAGGAAAGAAGCTCTATGTCGGAGTTGATGTATCCCTCGGGTATTCCATTGCCGCCGATGGCCCCTAGGGCCCTCTCCGATGCCCTTCTCCTCACTGGCTGAAAGGCAGGCTTCTCCAAAAGAGCTTCTAGGGAGTATCCCGAGGCCCTAACTTGCTCAGCGGCCTCCCTGGTGAAGGGGTAGTCTGAGGTCTTCATAGGGCCTCTTTTTTCGATATTTCTGAATAATTCTTGGATAAATTACTCTTGCTCAATCCTGGGCGCCAGAAGATAGTTAACCTCTATAGCCTGTCCGACCTTGAAGTTGACCCTGAGGGGGTAATCTATGCCCATCTCAAGAGTAACCTCCTGGGCCTTTCCCAGGGACTTGCTCATGTCCTCCAGGTAGTCCAGAGAGAAGAGAGACCTGGCCTCGCCGGGCTTGAGCCCCAGAAGCTCGGTAGATGGTATTTTAAGCCTTAAAGAATCGATGTCGCCCTTGGCCTCCATGTAAAACTCGTCGTCGGAAACCCCGAGGATCACGTGATCGCTCACCTTCTCTGCTGCCTTGATGGCCCTGCGTAGTTCCCCTCCGGGCAGGGTGACGTGGGCCGGCAGGTCCAGGTCAGGAATCTTGGGCTCTTTTCTTATGGCAGTGGGATCAATGAGGCTTAAGGTGTAGGATAGAGACCCAACGCCAATTCTAAGCTTGTGGTTCTCCTCGTCCAGCTCCAGCTGAACGTTCTCTCCCCGGTCAGCCATGCTCAGGACATCATTTAAGCGGACCAGGTCCACCCCTATCTCCAGGGGCGTCGTATTGAAGTATTCGAAGGCATCGACCCCGATCTTTAGGGAGACCATGGCCACGTTGGCGGGGTCCACCGCCTTGAGCTCCAGGCCCTTCTCAGTTATGGAAAATTTTACCTCATCCACCAGGGATGAGACCGCCTCCATGGCGTCGCGCAGAGTTTCAGCGTTGATTACAGCCTTAAACATCCTTAGCCCCTCCGGGGAGAGTATTCACCCTTTAATCGTACTCTCTCCATGTTCTGCTGCATTTGGTGCACCTGAAGAACCTGACCTCGCTCTCATCCGCAGATCGAAGCTGCCTGAGCCACCAGTAAGCCGTAGCATTGCCACAGTCCGGGCACTTGGCGTTGGTGGTGGGAAGGCCTGCCGATTCCGCCTCCAGGACGGGCACAGCCCTGTTGAGCTGCTCGGTCTTGCTCACCATGGGTCCTGTAGATGTTTTCTCCACCTGCTCTCCGCACCTTCTGCAGACCATCTTGCCCCCTTTGGGCACCATTATGCTCTTGCACTTAGGACAGAAATCCATTGGGAAGGAAAGTACTCCCTCGTCATATTAAAGTTTGCTAGTGCTAAT
>CAZKWM010000302.1:0-1536 GCA_964556405.1 uncultured Methanotrichaceae archaeon
CTCCACCTCCTCGGGCCTAGGCTTCCAAGGCACTATCCCCACGCGTCTCCTGACGTAGTCGGCCACCAAGACCGAGAGGGCCTGGGCCGTTCCGCCGGCGCTTCTTATGGGTCCGGCGTAGTAGACCTTGAGATAATCTGTGCCATCATCGTTCTTTCCCAGGGCCACCCTGGCTATGCCTTCTATGGGCGCCGCTACCACTCCCTCAGTTAGAAGGGCGACAGCCGTCCTTATGGCGTAGTCCACGGCATCGATCTTAGGGGCATCGGGATTGCCTAGGCGGCCTTGTGCGAAGTCCACGCCTATGGCTAGGGCCGATTCCTCTCTGCTCAGGCCCTGTGCCTCGTAATCCCTTATCCTGGCGGCGATGCCATCAACTCCGATGAGCTTCTCGACCCTCTCGGCCAGGTCCACGGCCAGGGGTATTTCCACAAAGGTTGTGGGATCCTTTCCCTGCTTTCGGGCCTCGTCGGCTATGGACATGGCCTCCTTCAGGCCCGATTCCAGGATCTCGAAGTACTCGGAGCTGTTCAAGGCAGCCTCCAGAGGTACAGGCCGGTCTCTGCATCAAACTCCCTGACCAGCTTCATCCCAGATAATTCGATCAGGTAGAGCTCGGCTGCGAAGACCTGGGCTTTGATCAGGTGGCCGCCTACCACATGCCCCCTGAAATCACTCAGGGCGGCGTGGGCGTGGACAAAGGGCCTGGAGTCCCTTATGGAAACGTTTCCAGTACAAGAGACCAGCTCCATAGGGCCATCGACCCCGAAGTTGTGGTATTCCTTCCGTTCCTGATCATAGTAAGAAAGCTCTGCTTGCCTCAAGGCCCCTATAACCGTAAAAGTGGCGACCTCGATCCTTGCCCTGAAAGCCAGATCAGTTATCTGCTCTACCAGGTCCAGGCCCTTATCCAGCCTAGCCACCAGGTGCCTGGAGGGCAGGTACTCTTTAACCATCATCCCTAAATCCCCTCACGTCTCATCTATCTTCTGTATGTTCTGCCTTATGTTGTGGGATCTTTGAGGTATTGAAGGGATCGGTCCTCTATAGGCCTGCGTTAACTGAAGCTATCGGTTTCTATCCGATAATATGGTACCTGGACCGGCGAGAAGAATAAACATAAATATATAACCACCCGTGGCAGGATAATCTCCTTGTATGCCTGAGGGCACGGACTTGCAGCCAGAATCAGTGAAAATGTATATCGCGGATCTAGCTTAAATCATAGAGGTATAAGCGCCGCGGTACCATGGAAGGTATGAGCTGGGGAAGGGCGACGAAGGCTATGGGACCTTAGTTGAGACCTTGACCTTCTTGATGTGCCGCTTCAAACTCAACGGCACCTTAACCTTCTTGAATGACGCCTACGTAGGAGTGTGTCTATCATGTTAATGGATTTATATAAAATCGTGGTAGCATTCTCAATGCATAAGCCACAATTCTCAGACCAATTCTGGTTATAGTAGTAAGTTCATATGAGATGGCGTCACCGGTCTTTATCTGGCACAAGATGCCTTGAGAAAGAGCGAGGCCTGA
>CAZKWM010000303.1:0-1533 GCA_964556405.1 uncultured Methanotrichaceae archaeon
CGCCTCAGGATATCAACAACAGTGAGGGCTTCGATTTCCTCAAAGCCCTGCGCCAGGGGTACTAGAACTCTCATCTTCTCCTCCGAAGTTATATTATGACCTATATCCATTATAAAGTACATGTCTTATGAGCCTTATGTAGTACAGTCGCTTTGGCTAATGGTAATAATATGACCGCTTAATGTATAGTTGATTTATCTGACTGCAAAAACACGGTTGCTCTAGGAACGATCGCTGCAGGATACCAGCCAGATTCAGGGTCTTTTAAAGCAGTTGATGCCCATACACACCGAGGCCTATCAGGTCTCACCAGAGACAACATAGGAAGAACCCTTTATCGGAAACTCAGAGCAGGCATCTGCAGATGATAATCCCGGCCATTGAGAAGATAAGCATCGGCATAGGCCTAAGGAGGAGATTTTTCGATGCTCAGAGGCATTGTCCTTGCATCTACCTGCTCTGCATTTGCTGTTTTGCATTTAGCTTTTCTCTACGCCCTCCTGCAGGCCATCTACTCCTTTATACTTCAAGTTAGACTGAAAGGACCTGGCAACAAGAGGGTTTGCCATATTTTCAGGCATACCAAGCTCCCTTAAAACCCTCCTACTTAGATCTATCGGATCAGTGGAACCATCGCTAACCTTAAGCACAGCTTTATGGATTCTGGAGAGGTATTCCTGACCTTCAGCCATGATACGCTCTATCTGGCTTCCCGCCCTCGGCTCATCCCAGGCCGAAAGGAGAACCTGGACTCCTTCCAGGGCCTTGAGCTTCTCTATAGACCTCACCGATTTCAGGGGGTCGTCGTAGATGGGCATCTCTCTGGGCATGGGCACGGCATCCCCCCTATGATGAGCACGCAATCCTCCTGCAAAAGGAGGGAGGTAGAGCCTTTGGAGTGCCCTGGGGTATGAATCGCTTTTAGGCTTAAACCACCCAGGTCCAGGAGATCTCCATCCATGAGAGGGCGGTCTACCTTGACTGATCCTTCAACCAGGGATTGGAATACCTTGACAGGACGCTGTCTGGCCTGGAGATCCACGTCCTCTATCCAGGAGACCTCCGTCTCATGGGTGGCTTCCTTACAGCCTGAAGCCTCAAACACTGATTTAGCAGCCCATATGTGATCAGAATGGGAACGGGCGAGGACGAGCAGGGAAATATCCCTTGGGCTTCGGCCCATCTTTTCGAGGTATCCGAAGACGATCTTTTATGAGGAGGCAACTCCGCTATCGATAAGGCATATCTTATTATCATTGACGCTGATCAGGTAAACGTAGACGAAACGGTCGACCTTGGTTCTCGAGGGGTCGGTTATCTGAAATGGAACCATCAATGCATGGATGTATTCAGGGATTGCCGTTCTCTCACCTTTATTGGTCTACCGTACATCTTCCTTCTATATAGGGTCCATGAAAAGGCCTTTTTTAATCAAATGTTGAATCTGCATCATCAACTCTGTAGATGGGCTTCTCAGACACCAGATAAATCGTCCAAAACACCAGGATAGTAGTTACTGCTTTAACCAAGAGG